>CAZDSN010000110.1:0-9457 GCA_964507675.1 uncultured Ardenticatenaceae bacterium
CGGCTGCCGGCAGACCTGGACGACCTGGATGGCTTGATTATTCCGGGCGGCGAGAGTACCACCAGTGGCAAGCTGGCGACGACAGTTGGTGGGAGGGAGCCGCTGCGGCAGTTCGCGCAAGAGAAACCAGTGTGGGGCACGTGCGCGGGCATGATTTTGATGGCGCGGGAGATTGGGCGCGACCAGCCGCTGCTGGGCGTGATGGATATTGTGGTGGAGCGGAACGCTTTTGGGCGGCAGGTGGATAGTTTTGAGGCAGATTTAGACGTGCCGGCATTATCCCCCTCCGCCAACGGCAGCCAGCCAGAGCCTTACCACGCCGTCTTCATCCGCGCCCCCCGCCTGGTCGAAGCCCGCCATGGCGTCACTGTTCTGGCTCGCCTGGCAGATGGCGCCGCGGTGGCCGCTCAAGAAGGGCATTGGCTGGTTACCTCCTTCCACCCCGAACTCACCGACGATCCCCGCTTTCACGCCTATTTTGTGCGTATGGCGAGCAGCATAACGGGCTAACGGGAAACGAGGCAGATGCGTACAGGCTGGCTGAGGGCTTCATTGCCGGCAGCATCCACCCCCACCACATGAAAACTATGACAACCAGAGCCAGGTATGGTCCACTTTTCCGTGTAGGGGGGCACCGTGCTGATGGCAAAGGGAACCCCTGCGCCGTCAATGTAAAACTCGACGCGGGCCACGGAAATATCATCCGTTACCTGAGCCTGAATGATCACCCACTCTTCGTCGGTAAAAATGGTCTGGTCAGGCAAAGGGAAGAGAATGTCTGCCGTTGGCAAGGTATTGTCAATAGTGACTTGCACGCTGGCTTCTTCAAATGATCCATCCTGACGCACCACCGTGAGCAGGATGGTGTACAGGCCGTTGAGGTTGGCCACATCCCATTCGCCCAGGAGAGCGTTTTCTTTATGTTCGGCCACGTTATCCACCAGGGGCGTGATGTTCACGGGGGTTAATCCCTGGAACACTGCCAGGCGGTAATAAGCAAAATTATCGCTGCGCGCGTTTCCCACAATTTCCAGGCGATCTTTGACAAACTGAAAAGGCTGTGGGGCGAGAATGGCGACGTTGGCATTGGCCGGCCCCTCGACCAGTGTATCGAACTCGGTTGGCGGTTGTTCAATCTCGTTTTCCCGCACCCAGTCCGCGGCTCGTTCCGGGAAAATCTGGTACACCCGCGTGTCTATGAGTTCTGGCGGCGTGGAAATAGTGGCCAGCCGCCCTGTTTCCCGATTGATACGGAACTCTTGAAACATACTGTCGTACAGGGTTGGCACTGTCCCTTCGATAAAGTATTCGCGCACTTGCGGGCAAAACGACGTTGGCAGCAAGCCGGATGGCGTACAGACTGACCGTTCCACAATGCCGGCAGGCCGGCTCCACCCTTGCACCGGCTGCTCCGCCAGCGCCCAGGCCATAAATGCATGCCAGATGGGGGCAGCCCCTTTGAAACCGGGCACGTCCTCCATGGGCGTGTTGTCCGTATTACCCACCCACACCCCCGTGACCAACTGCGGTGTGTAGCCGACAGCCCAGCCGTCGCGGTAATCATTGGTCGTGCCTGTCTTGACGGCAGCCGGCCGATTGTTGGGTAGGTCCAGGGAGCTCGGGCAGCCAAAACCGGCGCAGCGGGCGTTACGGTCAGACAGTATATCATTCATCAAAAAGGCAAGTTGCGGCGTCAGAATTTCGCGCCGCTGCGGCTGGCTGTATTCGTAAAGGACGTTTCCACTGCGATCTTCAACGCGCAGGATAGCAACTGGATTCAGGGTGCGGAAGCCCATCCGCTGCTGAGATTCGGGCACGGGCTGCCCCACCATCACCCCCATATTGTCTATCACGGAGAAAGCGTAGGCCATGTCGAGCAGTTTGACCTCGCCGCCGCCCAGCGTCAGCGACAGACCGTACCGGCTGGCGCCTTCGTCCAGGCTGGTGATGCCCATGCTGTGGGCAGTGCGGATGACGTTATCCACGCCTACCCAACTCATCACCTGCACGGCGGGCACGTTGTAGCTGTTGCCTAGAGCGCGGCGCAGGCTCAAGGGGCCGTGGAACTGGCGGTCATAATTGGCGGGCACGTAGGCGATGCCGTTGTATTCCGTGCCAAAATCCGTTTCCACGTCCAGCACCATGGTGGCCGGGGTGTAGCCCTGGCTTAGAGCAGTCAGGTAGGTAAAGGGCTTAAAGGAGGACCCTGGCTGGCGCAACCCATCCACGACCACGTTGAAAGAGCCGTCAATGCTTTCATCCCAATAATCCAGGCTGCCCACCATGGCTTTTATCTCGCCTGTGGTGGGGTCCAGGGCAATGAGGGCGGCATTGTTGACCTTATGATCCACGCCCATGTCGGCGTTGGGCAGCGACGGCAGATAATCGAGGGCGGCGCAGCCGGCGCGCTCGTCTACGGGCAGTTCGCTGCCAATCTGGCCCGACAGCCGGGACACCTGGGTGCGCATGACGCATTCCGCCTGCTGCTGCATGGTCAGGTCCAGCGAGGTATAGACGCGCAGCCCGCCGCGCAACACCATCTCTGGCCCAAAGCGCTGCTCCAGTTCCTTGCGTACGTACAGGGCGAAGTGGGGAGCAATGATGTCAAAACGGTCGGCCACGCTGGTTTGGGGTTGAATGGGCGTGTATTTGGCGGTGACCAGCTCCTCCCGCGTCAGATAGCCATCGCGGAACATGGCGTCGAGCACCAGTTCTTGCCGCGTTTTGGCCTCAATGGGGTTGTCAATGGGATTGAGAGCCGGGGATTGGGGGATTGCCGCCAGCATAGCCGCTTCGGGAATGGTCAGTTGGGCGGCAGGCTTATTGAAGTAGACGCGGGCGGCGGCTTCAATGCCATAAGCCAGGTTGCCATAAAAATTGGTGTTTACATACCATTCCAGGATTTGCTCTTTGGTGTAGACGCGGGCGACTTCCTGAGCCAGCAGCAGTTCTTCCACTTTGCGGCGGTAGTCGTCGAAGGCGACGCGGCCAACGACGACGCGCCGCTCTGGTTCGATCAGGTTGTTCTTGATCAGTTGTTGGGTAATGGAGGAGCCGCCCTGAATGGAACCGCCCAGCAGCACGTATTCGTAGAAAGCGCGGCCAATGCCTTGCAGATCAAAACCGCGATTCGTCCAGAAAGTTTTGTCCTCAATGGCCACGGTGGCGTCAATGATAGCTGCCGGCATTTGTTCATAACGCAGCCATTGGCGGTCGCCGCCGCGCGGGTCAATGATTTCGTGGATGAGTACCAGGTCGCGGCTGCCATCGCCGTCGGGGTCGGCGCCCCAGGCGTAGATTTTACTGGTTTCGAAAGTGTCGGTGTTCTGCCCCAGGCTCTCGATTTCGGTGAAGTTGGGCAGATCTTGGGTGAAGTAGGCGTAAACGGCAGCGGCTGTGCCCACGCTGGTGAACGCCAGCAGCAAGACGCTGCCTGTTCCCAAAACCAGCAGCAAGAGCAGCAGCCGTAACGCCAGGCGTTTGCCCCCTCCCCGATTTTGCTGGCGGCGCAGCCGCCGCTGCATGATGTACGTTGTTCGTGGCATAATTTTTGCCTTTCAGATGCCGGCAGGATAACTACACCTGCCTATTGAATTGTGCCGGCATCTGCCCTCAAAGGCAAATTTCGCCCACTCCATGCTCTTCAAAGTGACGTTCATCAATTGTCATGCCAGATTAGACGCCGTATGATACCGTTGCAGAAGTTCAATTTCTCCGCAGCAGTTGAACATCCCGGCGGGCTTATTGAATGACGGGTAAACCCGAAGAGGAGAGTGAGTAATATGAAAAACAGGAAAGATAGACACATTTTGCGAAATGGGAGCCTGGGGCTGATTGTCTTGTTGTTGTTGATCCAACTCGTGCCTTATGGACGCGATCACACCAATCCGCCAGTGATGCGAGAGCCGAACTGGGACAGCCCGGAAACGCGGGCATTGGCGCAGGTGGCCTGCTTTGATTGTCACAGTAACGAAACAGCCTGGCTGTGGTACACAAATGTGGCTCCCTTTTCCTGGCTGGTGCAGCGTGACGTGGAAGAAGGGCGGAGTAAGCTCAACTTCTCGGAATGGGGCCTGACGAATCAGGGCGAGGAAGAGATGGATGAAATGGACGAGACACTGCGCGAAGGGGAAATGCCGCCGCTGCAGTACACGCTGATTCATGCAGACGCCCGCTTGACACCAGATGAACGGAACCAACTGCTGCGTGGCTTGCAAGCTACAGCGGCAGCGTCCATGGCCAGCAAATAGGCGCAGTAGATGGCTAAACTGCTTCCCTAAAAACCCGATTTGGGTGAAAAGCAAAAGCGCCGGCCACAATGCCGGCGCTTTTGCTTTTCATATACCCCCGCCGTGACTCGAACACGGGCCTTTGGCTTCGGAGGCCAACGCTCTATCCTCTGAGCTACGGGGGCGCGGTTCCAAAAGCAAGTTTGCCATACCCCTATACAAAAGTCAAATGTAGAGCAGGAATAGGGCCCCCCCACCTGGTTTTTTCACTGAATAGGGAAAGTGACCAAATACTTGCCTTCTACGAGAACTAATGTAATAATTCCCGCCCAAATAAGGTAGTGCTAAAGTACTGTCGAGGATATTATGGTCTTTTCAAAGGCTGCCAGAAAAACCTTTTATGTTGTCCTGCCTATGCTGTGCTCAGGACAGATACTATGAGTTGCTGTCCCTGTAGCTGAACCCAACCAACGTATGGCGCGCCCGCGCAGCGCGTTCTTTTCTTTTTTAGGCAATGTGAGGAAGATACCATTGGCCGAGTTGTCGCACCCACATCCTGATTCAGATAAGAGGGTCATGACGGCAGTATTTGGCTGCAATTATTCTCCCATTCAACCAACATGTGAATAGCCGGCGTTCTCTTCCATAGAGAACTGATGTGGCGGCGTGACTGTCCAGCCGTACGGTCCGCCGCGTAATTATTTTGTTGCTGCCTAAAACAATATGACCGCCGCGTGGTGGTTTGTTGAATCGTACAACCTGTTTCAAATTCAAAGGAAGATAGGGAGGATACTGGCGTATGAAGAGGTCAGGACGTTTTAAATTGTGGTTGGTGGTTATCATGGCAATTGCCGGCATCACACTTACATTGTCCAATCGCCCTGCTCTGGCTGCCGGGCCGGCGACGCAAATGGCACGGCAGCAGTTGGTTGGTGAAATGCTGCCGCCGTTGGGCTGCTTTATGGCTCACTGCGACTCGCGGTCGAGCGATTGGGCGGGTTTGCCGGCGCCCCCCGCGGGTTCAGGCATTATCTGGCATGATCCGGTTGTTAACGAAGCGGGTGAACCCATTGGCTCTAGTCGCGGCCTGGGGTGCGTCGCCAATGGCAGCATTGCCGTTTGCACCTTTGGCCGCCTGCCCCTGGACTTCCCTATCACCCCGTGTGAATTGGTGAGTAATACCCTGGTGGTATATGGTTATGCCGACTACACCGGGCTGCCCTATCGTATGTGGGGGTCGGGCAATATTTTGAACTGCGCCGCTTTCAGCGCCGTTCCCCTGGTCATGGCCAGCGGCAGCGTGGTCGCCGCCGACAATGAACGGATTGTCCGCTTTAACCCGGATGGCACTGTCCTATGGAATACGCCCACACCTGGCGGGCGACCGATCAGTATCGTTCTCAGCGACAGCGGCGTCATTGTCATGGGCACGGCGGCTGGGCCTGTTTCCATCTATGACATCTACACTGGGGATATGTTAGCCTCTCTGGACCTGATTGAAAATGGGGGGCGCTACCATACGGCTAATACGCCCGCGGTGCGTGGCAATCGCATTTACATCTCCACTAACCACAGCGTTGACACCACGTCGGGCCGGCTCTACGCCATTGATATGGTGTCCAGCGGCGGCGGAGTGCCTGACTCATTGGAAGTGGCCTGGTACTATGAATTTGGCGGTCCCAGCGGCACCAGCCCTGATGCTACAGGCGTGGATCTGATCTACTTCGACGGCGATCGGGGACCCGATGGCGGCGCCTTTAATCCCACTGTTTATGGTTTGCGCGATTTGGGCAGCAGTCCCCAACTGCTGTGGACCAAGTCCATGCCCGGCGAGATGGAAGCTTCTTTTGCCCGCGACAAGCGGGGCGGCATGTGGGCCTACACCGTTGGCAATCCGCCCGTTAACCATCGCTGGCTGTATCGCCTGGGTCTATACGACAGCAATGGGGACGGCATTGGCGACACTCTGGAACAGATTGACCTGGATGCCTTAATTGGGGAATTGGGGGTACACGTGCCTTCCTCCGCTATGACGATGGCAGGTACTGCCAGCAATCCGGTGATGATTGTGGGCGCGTCCGCTTACCTGGCTGGCGGCGGCATCAGTTCTTCTTACGTTGTCGCCGTTGATCTGGTCAGCCGGACGCTGCTGTGGAAGGTGTTGGTGCCGGATAACATCTCTTCTGCAGGCCAGTTCCCGATCACACAAGGGGACAGCGGTTCGCGCATTTTCTTTACGAATAAAACAAATGGCACCTGGGTAATCGGCATGCCGTAGCGCCATTCGCCAGATTGACCAGCGCCGCGCCGGCATTTCCTGCTTGATGCGGCGCTGTTGTTTAGCGTTTAGTTCACGGTAGAAGGTTTAACAGGCTCAATCACCCAACTACGCCTGCCCTCTAAGGCGGGCTACATCTTGCTCCGGGCTCGTCTGGCCCGCGGCCGCAGACGTAAGGCTTGATTGATGGCAAGCATCTTTTCGTCTCTGTCGTTCGTTGCCATTACTCCTTATAATCACCTTTTTTCGTAATGTTTGCTTAGGACTTACGCGCCGCCAGAGAGACTACATAAGTCTTTGAGACTTTGTAGTCTGGTAACCGCGTAAGTCCTGTGTCATTTCCACCTGTATGGATAGATGAGAAGGAAATAAAGGAGGATTTGTAATGATGAACAAGGTTCGTAGTTGGGGATTGTGGCTGGTTATGGCGGCAGTAATTGCCGGCGTTCTTTCCGCCATGCGTTATCACGTAGCCGTGGCTGCAGAAACGGCAGGTCAAATTCAGACGCCGCCTCCTGGCTGCTATATGGCCCACTGCGACTCACGCATGAGCGATTGGACAGGCATGGCTCCCCCTGAACCCGGCGCGGAAATCATCTGGCATGATCCCGTGACCAATGCAAGCGGAGAACCCATTGGCTCCAGTCGCGGCCTCGGCTGCGTCGCCAACAGCATAATTGCCGTCTGTACCTTTGGTCGCCTGCCAATAGATTTCCCCATCACGCCTTGCGAAGATGTAATTGACACGCTGGTGGTTTACGCTTATGCGGACGACACGGGTTCGCCCTATCGCCTGTGGGGGTCGGGAGACACCCTCAACTGCGCCGCTTTCAGCTCTTTGCCGCTGGCTCTGGCCTCTGGCAGTGTGGTGGCCGCCGATAACGAGCGCATTGTCCGCTTCGCCGCCGATGGCAGCATCCTTTGGAATACGCCCACCCCGGGCGGACGTCCCATCAGTCTCGTTATGGGCGAGAACAGCGCTATTGTGATGGCTACAGCCAGCGGCCCGGTTTCCATTTTTGACATCAACACGGGGAATTTGTTGGCTTCCCTGGACCTGGTTGAGAACGGAGGGCGCTACCATACAGCCAATACGCCCGCCGTACGCGACAACCGCATCTACGTCGCCACCAACCACAGCGTCAATACAGGCTCTGGCCGGTTGTACGCCATTGACATGATCGCCAGCGACGGCGGGTTGCCGGATTCGCTGCAAGTCGCCTGGTATTACGAATTCAACGGTCCCAGCGGCACCAGCCCGTATGCGTTCCATACGGATATGATTTACTTTGACGGTGACCGCGATCTGGCTGGCGCGGATAACCCCACCATATACGCCCTGCGCGACCTGGGGACGTCCCCCCAACTTCTCTGGACCAAACCCATGCCAGACCAGATGGAAGCCTCATTTGCCCGTGATATGCGCGGCGGTATATGGGCATTCTCTGTGGGTAATCCACCTTATGACAACCGCTGGCTCTATCGCCTGGGCATGTATGATAGTAATGGCGACGGGATCGGAGAGGTGTTGGAACAGCTTGACATGGACGCCCTGGTAGCTGAGCCAGGGGTACACGTGCCATCTTCGGCAATGACGATGGCTGGAACCGTTAGTGCGCCAGTGCTGATCATGGGCGCTACGGCCTATCTACAAGACGGCGACGTCAACTCTTCCTACGTCGTGGCCATTGACCTGAACTCGCGCACACTGTTGTGGAAGGTGCTGGTTCCAGATAACGTTTCCTCGGCAGGTCAGTTCCCCATTACAACTGGCGACTATGGCTCGCGCATCTTTTTCACGAACAAGACCAACGGCGCCTGGGTAATCGGCCAGCCGGACACGCCCCCCGTACCCAGCGATCTCATTTACGCCAGTTCTAGCTCGGGTGGGAACGCTGGCGGTGTTTCTTTCAATGATGAGGACGTCCTCAGCTACGACACTGGCAGCGGCGACTGGGCCATGGTTTTTGATGGCTCTGACGTTGGTTTGACAGGTGACGTGGATGCATTTGCCTTCCTGCCTGATGGATCGCTGCTGCTGAGCATAGATGTGGCTACCAACCTGGGGGGCATTTCCGTGGATGATTCAGACATCGTGCAGTTTACTCCCACCGCCCTGGGTGCCAATACGGCGGGTTCCTTCTCGCTGTATTTCGATGGCTCCGATGTGAACCTGAGCGACAGCAATGAGGACATTGACGCCTTGTACGTCCGCGACGATGGCAGCCTGATCTTGAGTTTCATTGGCGATTACAATGTCAGCGGCGCTTCCGGCAACGATGAAGATCTGGTTATGTTTACGCCCACCAGCCTGGGGGCGAACACAGCCGGCACGTGGAGCCTCCACTTCGATGGTTCCGATGTGGGCCTGGGAGACTCCTCCAGCGAAGACACGAACGGCGTCTGGATAGACGAGACAAATGGCGACATCTATCTGACGACCATTGGTAATTTTGCCGTCGCTAACGCCAGCGGTGATGGGGCAAGCGTCTTTATCTGCCACCCCATCGCCCTGGGGAATAACACGTCCTGCAATTTTGGCCCAGGCCTTTACTGGGATGGCTCAGTGAATGGCTTTAACGGCGAAGTGTTGGATGCGCTTGCCATTGTGAGATAGTGGATAACTACACACTGGCTATTGCCGTGCCCGTCATTGTTGGCGTGTTGTTTGGTTCGGCGGGTGTGTTCGGATTGCTCGCCGTTGTCCGACAATAGGTTTCTCGTTGGTCGTGATGATGGCCAACACCGGCGGCGCCTGGGATAATGCCAGGCAGTATATCGAAGCCGGCGCGCACGGGGACAAAGGCTCCGCGGCGCACAAAGCGGCCGGGGGGGTATGCTGCTGGAAGCGTTGAGCCGGTAACGGCTCTGCTATTTTGGCTCGTATAGAAGTTCAACTTCTGGGCGGAAGGTGAACTTCTCGGGTAACAGGCAAAGGGGGTGGTGCGTA
>CAZDSN010000111.1:0-9430 GCA_964507675.1 uncultured Ardenticatenaceae bacterium
AATGCTGAATTCTTCCAGGCAAATAAGGATCGTCCTCTGGAGGAAGTGCTGGCCGAGTTTGCTAACTCCTACGAACAATCGTACCGGCTTGTGCTGGACACGCCCGATGCCGACCTGCAGGAAGCAGATCGCTTCCCCTGGCGGCGAGGGCGTCCTTTGTGGGTGCTCGTCGGCGGCAATACCTGGTGGCATTATGAGGAACATCGCCAGTCCATTGAGGCGTGGCTGGCGCAACACAAATAGAGGAACAGATATGACTCACCCGAAGAAAGAGATTGTGCTGGAAAGAATTGCCGGCACGCGCCAGGAGTTATTCAATCTACTGCAAACATTGGACGACGCTGGCTGGCAGGCTCAGGTATACGCCGACGGCGACCAGTGGACCGTGTTGGACCTGCTGCGCCACATGACCTCCGCGGAAAGAAGTATGACGCTGCTGATGGACAGTATTCGCCGCGGCGGCGAAGGCACTTCGACCGAGTTCGACCTGAACCGCTGGAATGCGTCGCAGGTGCGTAAGCAGCAAGAAAAGACGCCGGCAGGCTTGATGGCAGATATGGAAGCCAACCGGCAGGCGCTGCTGACCTTTATTGATTCGTTGTCAGCCGAAGATTGGGAGAAACAGGGGCGTCATGGCTCTGGCAAAATCATGAGCATCTACGAGATCGTCAAGATCGTTGGCCTGCACGAAAAAACACATTTGCAGGACATTCGCGCCGCTGTCGGCATATCATGACCCTGTTTGTCAACCATTAAGGAGCAATACTCAACCAGAAAATGCCGGCAGTGAGCGTCAGGAGCGTAATCGGCACGCCAGCCTTAAGATACTCCACGAAAGATAGCTGCACGCTCTGACTTTTGGCGGTCTCGGCCACGATAAGATTGGCAACTGAGCCAAGCAGCGTCAGGTTACCCGCCAGCGTTGTGGCCATGGCCAACGTCAGCCAGGCGCGTTGGGGGTCGGAGAAACCGGGGATAAGCGGGCGGAACAGCATAACTGCCGGCACATTAGAGATCATATTGCTCAATACAGCCGCCACAGCGGACAAAACGGCCACGCTATGGTCCGCGATCGGTCTGGCCACCGCAAATAATTCATCTGAAAAGCCGGTGGCCTCTATGGCGCCTGTCACCACAAACAAGGCAGAGAAGAAAACCAGCAGCGACCAGTCCAGTTCACGGAACACGCGGGAGGGTTTTAACCGTCGCGTCGTCAGTAAGAGCGCGGCTGCGCCCAGCGCCGCCAATGGAATTGGCGCCCCCAGGATGAAGGCCACCAGCATCAGGCTGGTGGCAAAGAGACTCTTCCGCAGGAGCGGACGGTAATGGTGTGCCGGCAATTTTGCGCGCTCAACAAACGGCTCGCCGTTGAATTCGTGCCGGTAGACCAGCACCAACACTCCCCAGGCAATCCCCAACCCGGCTACCGCTACCGGCGCCAGATAACTGGTAAAGGTGACATAAGAAATTTGCGACGAGAGGCCAATCAGCATATTTTGCGGATTACCCGTCATGGTGGCGGTCGAGCCGATATTGGCCGCAGTGACCAATCCCACAAGATAAGGGATGGGATTACGCTTGAGAGCCAGGACAATCTCTAATACCAGCGGCGTAAACATGAGCACCACGATGTCGTTGAGAAACAGCGCGGAAAGCAGGCCAGAAATAGCAATGATAAAACCCAACAACAATCGGGGCGAACGCGCCCACCTGACTATCCAACTGGTTGCCAGCCGGAAGAACCCGCCCAGGCTCAGATTAACGTTAATGACCATGGCCGAAAAAAGCAACAGAATGATGTTGGGATCAACAGCCGCATAAGCTTCTTCCAACGAAATAGCACCCAAAATAATGAGGGCTGTCGCCCCCACCAGGGCAATCGTGGCGCGGTTCATCCGAAACCAGGGATAGCGGCCAATGGCCACGCCAATGAGCGTCCATATGATGACAATGAAATACAACAAGGGAAGCATATGCACCAAATCCAATTGTTAGCGAACGTGAATGACAGGTAGGAGGAGGGCGTCGGTTGTTTGGCCGTTCAGATGGATGAGAAGACGGGCGGTGGGATCGGCAAGGTCGTAAAGGCCGAGGAGCAGGGTGTAGTCGCCAGCAGGGGTGTGCGCCGGAACCAGCAGCCCCAGGTTATCTACAACGGTTTCGCCTGGAATCCAGGTGGTCGTCAGCGCCAGTCCGCCACCTGGTTCGCTGTCCCGCTGGGCAATCAGACCATCTGGTCCCAGCAGATGCAGAAACAGTTTATAGCGGGTATCAATCGGAACCAACGCCTGCCAGAACAGCGTCACCTGGACGATATCGCCAGGGGCGACCGTATCGTGGGACAGCGTATAACCCCGCAAGCGTATGTGCGACCCAAAAAGAAGATCGGCGGGCGTTTCTATTTGCACCGCCGCAGCAGCGGGCACGGCATAGATGACAAAGCGGACATCGCCCACCCATTCATCTGTGGCTTTGAAGGCGTGGCTGTCCAGCCAGCGTTCCACCAGCCGCTGTGGGTCGCGCTCCGCCTCGCCCCAAAACAAGGCGTACAGGCGAGCATGGCGGGCAGCGATCTGGCTCAGTTCGGTTTCTATGGCAGCTGCATCGGGGCTGCCGCGGGGGATGGGGTACACGGGAGCGGGGCCTTTGTAGTAATAGGTAAACACTTCCCATTGGTTAGGCGCGTTGAGAATGATGCCATCATTCTCCCCGGCGGCAGCCACAATGCGCGCAGCCATGCCTCGATAGTCAGCGCGCGCATAGGCGGGATTGCCATACAAATTCAGCAAGGACACACCCATCCCCCAGCAAAACGCCCCCCCGAGAAGAACCGTAAGGGCGCGGCTGCCGGCATTTGCCCGGCGCGAGCCTGCCCCCAATGCCCACCCCACATCCACCCCCCTGGCTATCCAGAGCGCAAAGAAAGGAGCCGCCAGCGTGAGGAATTTATAGAAAGCAGGGCGGCTGGCTCCCGTTGCCATCAGAAGGGCAACGGGCAAGAGGACGCCTGCCAGCGGCAGCAGCAGCGCTTTGAACGATCGCCGACCCCCATGTGGCAGCAGCCCCAATAGCAGCAAAACAGACGCTGCCAGCAGCGGTATGGCGGCGCCATCCACGGTCACAGTCGGGCCAAATGCTAACCAGCGGGCAGCAACAGGCGCAAACTCCACCACAGTGATGTCGCTGCGCGGGCGCGTGCCCAGTTGGCGTAAGAAGATGGGAACCCAGGGCAGGTAAAGGGCAACGGCAGCCGCCGCCATCCCTCCCCAGACAGGCAAACGCCGCCATCCATGCCGCGCCAACAGCCGGACGGCGTGGGCGCCCAGAATAATAGGGAAAAAGTAATGCGTATACAGCCCTGCCGCCACGGCCAGAACGTAAGGCGCGGCGCGGCCTGCCGCCCGCCAACGATGGGGCCAACGGCGCGCCAGCCACAGCAGCAGCCAGGTGCTGCCAATGCCCAGCAAGGCCAGCAGTTCATACATACGCGCTTCCTGGCTGTAGTAAATCAGGGGCGGGTTGAGCGCGGTCACCAGTCCGGCCAGCCAGGGCAAGCGGCGCTGGCGAGGGAAAATTGAGCGGGCGGCAGCCATAGTCAGGGGGATAGTGAGAATGCCGGCAAACGCCGAAACCGACCGCAGACCAAATTCTGACTCCCCCACCAATTCCCGCCAGCCGCGCAAAATCAGGTAGTATAAGGGTGGGTGAATGTCGCTGGCTGTGCCTTCAATAATTAATGCCAGCGATCGCTCACTTAAGCGGGCGCTGTTGCCCTCATCATTCCAGAAAGATTGGGCCCCCAGGCGATGGAAGCGAAGTCCTGCTGCCAATAGCAGGATCAGGAGCGTAGGTGCCAGGCGTTTCATTGCAATCAGTTTACCTTTTCGCGGGGGAGAATGCCAGCAAACAGCGGTCAAGCGTGTATGACACTTGGGGCAGGGACACTGCATAGAACGAGCAGGCTGCCGGCGCTCTACAAACGCGCCCCCCAACCAAAATACCCCTGTGACCAGCAGGTTTTTCGCCGATTGAACCGGGTCGCGGTTACAATAAGGTGTTTATGTTCAGTGGCTACTTCAATTACGTGAAGCTGGAAGCAGCGACCAGGCGTGAGCGGCGGCAATTTTTGCAGCGCTGGTGGCGGCTGGGGATGTGGGACAATCATTGGTCACCGCCTTACTATCCGGCGCTGGCGCGCCTGCTCGATCCTGCCCGCCAACCCTATCTGGCGCAATTACAGCCGCGCTTCCTGCATCTGGAGGCGCTGCCAGGGCGTCCGCGCTCTCTTTCGCGCACCGGAACAGCGCCTACAGACTGGTCGCCTATGTTTGAGGTTCCTGTGGGAACAGCATTGGCGCTGCGCCATCCGCAAGCAGCGCCCGACCTGGCCTTTCTTTCTCTCTGGCATGTTGTCAACGATGAAGAAAGCGTAGAGCAACTGCTAGATTATGTTCTGGCGCAGCTATGGCCGGCAGGAGTACGACGGCTGGCAGGGCCGGTGCATCCGTCGTTGTATTTACCGTCTGGGGTATTGGTCAGCGATTGGGATGTGACGCCGCCGCTGCATACGCCCTACCACCCTCCCTTCGCCGCCGACCTGTTAAGCAAAATTCTGACACCCGCATCAACCAGCCGCCTATACACCCTTGCCGCAACATCCATTGAGCCCCCCATAGACGCGCCCGCCCGCCTGCACCCCTTTGATCCGCAGCGCCTGGCAACTGACCTGCTGCCGCTGCTGGTGCAAGCAGGAAAAACAGATTCGCTGCTCCCTGTCCCAGACGCACCTGCTGCGGCTTATCTATTGGAATGGCTGCACCTGTGGCCCTGGCAGGGCTGGCTGGCGGAAGTTGCCGGCGAACCGGTAGGGTTTGTCGTCGTGCAGCCCGACCTGGCAGCGGCGCTGCGGCGCGGGCGTGGCGGGCGACCGTGGTGGGGGCGTTTGTGGCTGCGTTGGGCCAGGCAGCGACCAACCAGGGCCGGGCGGATTGTGTCAGGAGGGGTGCTGCCGGCATTCCAACGGCGAGGAATTGGGCGGCAGCTTCTGGCGCAGGCCGTGCAGGTGGCGCAGACGCAGGGCTGGCAGGCATTGACTATCGGTCCTCTGCCAGAAGACGCACCCACCGCCAGGCTGCTACAGACTGTCGGGGCGATGCCGCAGCAGTTTTATCAAAGCTACACCTACGAGCCGCGTCCGTCCGAGTTGTGGTAAATCAGGCCGTCAGTCAGGCATGTGCTGATATAAATGATGCTCAATCCTGGCGGTCAGGGCATCCAGGCGGGACAGTTCATACTGCTGCGCCAATTCGACCATCATCTCATTACCCCACCCCAGGCAAGCATCTGCCAGGCATAACTGTCGTAAGCGTTGGATCATGTCGTGCTGGGGGAGCATTACTCGTTTTCTTTTTGTAGTTGGGCGGCAGGTGACAGGGCGTGCAGCAAGAGAAAGAATAGCAAGCCGCCAACGACAGCGGCTAGCGTGGGACGCAGCCGGCCCCAGGTATACCAGAAGGCGGGGCGCGGCGTCATTTGTTGGGCGGCGGGGCTGTTCATGTAATCGGCGAGGGCGGTGAATGCCGGCATCGCCTCAAAATCCGGCTCCATCAACCGGAAATAATACCACGACTCTCCCTGTTCCAGGTCTGTAGGGCGCTTAAAAAACCAGACATTCATCACTCCTACCCACGGCCACTCTGCCTGCGCCCGCTGGAAAGCCTGCACGGTATACACTGCCTGCTGCGCCGGCGTCACCTGCCCATATGGCTGCGGCAACCCATCGGGGACCGTATTCCACCCCACCTCGCTGATCCACAACGGCTTTTGCGCATCGCCAAACTGCACCATCAAATCGCGCACGTAAAGATGGTGCGGAAAGTTAATCACCGTAGGCTGCAAACGATAATCAGTAGGGCCAGAAAATAATCCATATCCCTGCGCCGACATAATGTCAAAACAATCACCCGCGCCGGCCAGGTACATCCGCTGCAAGAAAATGAGGTTATTGCGGTCGCGAGCATCGAAGGCAATGGTAGGCGACAGCGCCGGGGCCAGAATAACGACCTGCGGGTTGGCGGCTTTGGCGCGGCGGTAGCCCGTACACAACAGATCAGTAAAGGCGACGGGGTCTGGAATCTGCATCCCCCATTCGGGAAAGATATTGGGCTCGTTCCACAATTGGAAGTAAGTGATACGCCCACGATAGCGGCTGACAACGGCAGCCACAAAGTCGCCAAAGTCATCAAAATTGTCAGGCGGGGCGTGCGTGCCGGCTTCATCCCCTGCCGCCCGCGACCAGGCAGGCGGATTGCTCAGGCGGGCAATAATCTCCAGGCCATGCTGCTGCGCCAGGTCCACCATGTTGTCATATTTAGCCCAGGCGCTAATTTCGCCCACTGCCTCCAGGTTGCGCCGGTCCTGAAAATCTCCTTTGCCGTGGATTTCGATGTCTTCCCAGGGGAATTCCTGGCGAATAAAATGGAAACCCGCTTCCTGGATCAGGCGCAAGCTTTCGGCGCGTACTTCCGGCAAAACTTCCTGCTCCAGAAAGGTGTTAACGCCAAAGGGAGAACCGTCCAGATAACTCAAAGCGACGTCAGGGGCCAGGTCAGGCTGGGGGCGCAGGGCGCTGTATACCCAGTGCAACACGCCGCGCAGTTGGCCTGGCAGGCTTTCTTCGCCCGTAAAATCATAGGGATTCAAGCTGCCCGGATAGAAGATCAGGAGCAGCAGCAAGAAGAGCAAGAGAGGAAGAGACCATCGTTTCATGTTGTATCCAAACACTGAAGGTCTTGAAGACCTGAGGGATTTATGTTATGTTACCCAACAATGGGGGGCGGGGCAATTGGATAGACAGGGCGTGAGAAAAAAAAGGAGGTTTGTAGATGCCAGATTTGAACGTAAATGAGTTGCACCAACTGCCGGCAAGCCAGCCAGTAGACTTAAACCAGCTATCCACCAAAGCCAAACCATTCCATCAGGATCGGGAGGCGGCAGAGGCAGAGTTCAAGACACTGCGGGATGAATTGGTGGATTGGCAGGTTCGTTTGTATGCGGAAGGGAAGCGGAAGCTGCTGATTGTGCTGCAAGCATTGGATGGTGGCGGCAAGGATGGCACCATCCGGCGCGTGTTCCAGGGGGTCAATCCGCAGGGGGTGCAGGTAACATCGTTTAAGGTTCCCACGGCGGCGGAACTGGCGCATGATTTTCTCTGGCGGGTGCACCAGCGCGTGCCAGGCAGCGGGATGATCGGCGTTTTTAACCGTTCCCATTACGAAGATGTGCTGGTGGTGCGCGTGCATCAGATTGTGCCCGAAAACGTGTGGCGACCGCGCTATGAGCAGATCAATCAGTTCGAGAAGCTGCTGGCGGACACAGGCACGACCATCCTCAAATTTTATCTGCACATCTCCAAAGAAGAGCAGCGAAAACGTTTCCAGGAACGGCTGGACGATCCACACAAGCATTGGAAATTCTCTGTGGACGATCTGAAGAAACGGGTATACTGGGATGATTACATGGCCGCCTACAGCGAAATGTTGGGCCACTGCACTACTCCCTATGCGCCGTGGTATGTCATCCCCGCCGATCAGAATTGGTATCGCAACCTGGCGATTGCGCGCGTGCTTGTGAGCGCACTACGGCAAATGAACCCTCAGTTCCCTGCCCCAAAGGATGATTTGACTGGCGTAGTGGTGACGTAGCCCCACATAGCAGCCAGTGGGTCGGGAAGCGTGGTTAGCAATTCGGTCAACGAGATTGGCGCTGACCAGACCCTGTTATGAAGTCGCCGGGATGCCAATAGGCGCTGTATCCGCTTCCTGGCTTGCCGTGTTCACCATGGGCGGGACGGATTCGTGCATAGCGTCGTAGCCGGGGGGCTGCGTCTGGTACGGATCTATGTGCTGGTTACCACAGAAAGGGCACAAATTCCATTGTAGTTCCATCAACTCCTGGCAGTCGGGGCAGCGTTTGCGCACGCGGGTATGGCAGTGGGGACATACGAGCCAGCGCGGCTCGACCGCGCGAGAGCAACCAGGACACCGGGGACGCTCCTCGATTTCTTGCAGCAGGGCTTCTTCTTCCAGCGCCCGCTCGTAGACCATGGCCAACGTTTCCGGCGGGCGCAGGATGAGGTAAATGACGATGCCGGCAACAGGCAAAACAGCCACGACCAGGGCAGCGAATATCTGGGCAAATGGATCGCGCGAGCGCAAGCGCATATCGCGGAAAGTCCAGATCACCAGACTAAGCCAGACGGCTGCCAGCAGAGCGCCAATAACAGCCGCCACAATGGTGGCGTAGGATACGATGGTGTCTAGTGAGGGAATGGTCATAAGGCAAATTCTCCATAGGCCGTTGCTGCCCGCCTCTGCTGCCGGCAACCTGGTCCGGTTTGGGTAGATTATAACACAATGCCCATCCTGTCATGCGCCCCAATGCAAAGCGTGGGCGGCGAAAATTCTTCGCCGCCCACGCTTTGGCTGTCAGGTCATACTCCGCGGTTATTCTGATCCGTCTGACGAATCTGGTGCGGCTATCGGTAATCGCCAATACACCCCTTTTTCCCGCTGCATCAAGCCGTGGTCAACAAACGAGCGTCGAAACCAGGCAGAATCCTCATGATGCCGCTTGATGATCTCGTTAACCCGGCTCTCTGGATAGTACGTGTCCATCTCAAACTTGCTCACCAACCATTTAAGCAGCACAAGTTGTTTTTTGTACTGGGCGGGAATAGCCGTAATCCGGTCGCCGCTCAGGCAGGAGTACAGCACTTTGCGTTCCCACCGGCTATCAGCCGCTTCGTCGCCAACCACATCTTGAGCCATGCCTGCCAGTTTTTTCCGACTGAGTAGGTCGGCGCTCATTGCCTCCAGAAAGCTGGTATTCAGGCGATAGATGCGCATATTACCTGCAGCCTCCACATCTACCAGACCAAACTCACGCATCATGTGCAAATGATGGGAAATGGTTGGTTCGCGCAGGCCCAACGTGTCTGCCAGTTCACCTACGCTGCGCTCCTGGTTTGCCAGCAAACCGAGCAGTTTCAGCCGCGTTTCGTTGCCCAATACTTTGAAGAAGTTGAGCAGTGTTTCAAAATTGTCCTGACTCATCATCCACCTCGCAATTTCAATAATCATCTAATTAGATGTACTTCTATTTAGAATTTTATCGAAATTGCATGGCTTGTCAAGGGGGCAAAGTCCAGGATTCTCAGACCATTCTGTCTAATGCGTCAATATCTTACTCAGGAACAGTTTGGTGCGGTCGTGCTGCGGATTGGTGTACAGTTCTTCAGGTGAGGCGATTTCGATAATCTGCCCATCATCCATAAAGACAACGCGGTCGGCGGCGGCGCGGGCGAAACCCATTTCGTGCGTGACCACGACCATCGTCATCCCTTCCTGCGCCAGGTCCAGCATAACGTCCA
>CAZDSN010000112.1:0-9362 GCA_964507675.1 uncultured Ardenticatenaceae bacterium
GGCGGAGAGGGGGGACGATTGTCTGGCAGCTTATCATAGTTCATGGTCTACTCACGCCTTTTCCAGGATGGCGCAGCCAACAGCAGGGAGGCTTATAGAGCAGGAACCAGAACCTGGCATTACCTATACGCCCGCTTTTGAGTATACAAGAACGCCCCAGCCAAAACAAAGAGGGCTGGGGCGTGACGGCGCACACCCATGTGTGTGGGCGCACAAATGCCTGGACGACCTCAATTGAGTTCTTCAGCGGGTGGGCGCACAATGAACATGGAACAGGGGGCGCTGCGCAGCACCTTGGCCGTTACGCTGCCATACAACCAGCGGCGCAAACCAGAACGCCCATGTGTGCTCATGACCACCAGGTCTACGTTGGCGCTTTCGACAAAATCCAGAATACTGGTGACAGTCAGACCATCAATCACTTCTGTTTCAATGGGCAGGTTGTCGGAACGATACTGTCCGGCGACTTCGGTCAGGTAGGTTTCGCTGCTTTTGTGCATCTGGTTGAACAATCCTTGACTGGTGTCCAACTCGGCCCACTCTGTGGCCAGCGATTCGCCATAGCCAAACGGCAGCAGCGCATTGACTTGCAATAGGGTGACTTTGGCGCCAAATCGCTGTGCCAGTTCCATGCCGGGAGCTACGGCTTTTTCGGCCAGATGGGAGCCGTCCAGCGTAATCAAAACGTGGCTGATAGGCTGCGGCGATTGCACCACAAAGACAGGGCAAGGGGCGGAATGTAAGACCTTTTCCGTAACGCTGCCCAACATCCAGCGCGTGAAGCCTGAGTAGCCGTGGCTGGACATCACAATCAGGTCAACGTTTTCGACCTCGGCAGCGTCTACGATGGCGCTAGCCTCATCCCCTTCTACCGCCAGAATGCGGACAGTTAGATCGGGGCGCTTCAGGTTGTTTTGTAAATTGGTCAGATAGTCAGTCACCTCGCCGCGCGAGCTATCTTCAGAGTCTAGCGGCCATGACCAATCGTATTCCATAGCCATTTCCGGCAGCATCATATGCACCAGCACCAGGCTGCGCAGCAGAATTATTTCGCCATTAATGGCCTCAGCCAGCGTCGTCGCCAGCGGCAAGGCCTGTTCGGATAATTGTGAACCATCCAATGGGACCAAAATTTTCTTGAACATCAAAGCCTCCTCGATGTGGGGACTGGGGATCAGAGGCTGAGGGCTGGCGGTCGTGTGGGGGGCGGTATGCGGGACAACCCGAACCTGTTTTTTCCCAGTTTCCCCCGACAGGTCTATTCATCCACATTGTTAGCTTACACCCGACCAAACCAATTTGGGAAGTAACGTTGATCATGGTAATGGGTGATCTTCATCCAAAATGGCGGCGGGTTCTGCCTGGGCCTGGTGCCGGTGGCAGAAGGCAGTTCCCCGCACGGCCAGATTGCGACACTGTTGGCCTGATTGGGTGACGCCCTGGCAGCGAACGGTGGCCGTTGGCTGCGGAGGGGCTTTGGCTTCTTGCTTTTCGGGCAAAAGCGTTTGCATCTGGGCGAATTCGTCGTAGAAATGGGCGATGATCCGGTCGGGATCAGGAACCAATCCGGCATCTGTGGCTACGCCCAGCCAGACATTGCCGGCATAACTGAAAATACTCACGCCTAATCCCAACTGGCCTGACTGCGGCACCCAGGCCATGATGCTTTCCACCGGCGCGCCCGCAAAGTAAAGAGGTTCTCGGGGGCCTGGCACATTCGTCATCACCGCCGTGGACTTGCTGGCGAAGAAGCGCAAAACGAGGTTTTCGATTTCTACGGGCGTCATCCCCATCGCGTGCAGCACGCCCAACGCCACCACCGCTTCCGGCGAACCTTTGATCTCATCCATGCGCTTTTTCAGTTCGAAAAGTCGATCAAGCTGGTCTTCAATGCCGACTGGCAGCGATAGAAAGACCAGCCCAAAGCGATTGCCTAACTCAATGGGCTTGTCCAGCGGGCGCAGATTCACCGGAACCAGGGCGCGAATATTCAGCCCATCTACAGGCTCTCCCCGATCCAGTAAGTAGCGGCGTAACCCGCCCGCCACCGCCGTCAACAGCACATCGTTGACTGTGCCATCGGTGGCTTTGCCGACTGCTTTGACATCAGTCAATGAGATGGGCTGCGCTGTCCAGGCGGCGCGCTTGGCTACGCCTAATCCCCCCTTGAAAATAGTCTGGGGATCGGGCCAGTACAAGGCGATTTTAGCCAGTCTGGCCGCGCCGCTGGCCCCCAGACGGGCAATATCCAGTACCCGCGTGGGACGCAATACCGTTTCGATCCCTTCGTGCAGCACGTTTTCCGTCATGTGCCAGGTAGATTTGACGGCGGACACGGCCGGTTGGAACAGGCTGGAGAGGAAGCCCCGCTGCTGATCATGGTTGGCCTGATCGTTCACCCAAATGGTATCTGGATTGTCATCCGTTAGAGAAAGGAGGACGCGCACCAGGGCGATACCGTCGGCAATGCAGTGGTGCAGACGACCTACTAAGGCGCAGCCATCTCCCACGTTTTCCACCAGATGAAACGACCATAGTGGTTTGGTGTAATCAAGCGAGGTGCTCATTAAGTCGCTGACCAGTTCTTGCAGAGCAGTCTGGTCGCCGGGAGCAGGTAAAGCCACGCGATGCAGATGGGAGCGGAGGTCAAAATGGGGATCGAACTCCCATTGCGGGCTGCTCAGTGCTGCGCGTGAGTCCACCACGCGCTGCCGAAAACGGTCGAAGCGCAAAAAGCGCTGTTCAAAAATCTGCTTCATTCTGTCAAAATCAATAGGGGCTGAAAGCGTCATAATGCCCGTAATCATCATCAGATTGGTAGGGCGCTCCATATGCCACCAGGCGGTATCCACGTTGGACATGGTTTCAGGGCTGTTACTCATGGGTCTTTTTCCTCCAGCAAAGCGCATAGATAAGAATCGGCAGCCGTGGTTGCGTGTCGCCGGGGTGCTTTCTGAACAACAGGCAAAACAAAACACGACTCACGTTTGCTGCTTCCAGTATAGTCTGTTGTGGGCAGAAACGAAAGTGGTATCAGCCATCTAGGGGCGGAATTTCTGTAATTTCCTCGCCCAACCTGCTGTTATTTGGCGTACCAGCCAGGCGATGAAGCCGTTCTTACAGGCGCGCTGTTAGGTAGTCGAGCAAATCGTTCAACGACACTAATTTGCCATAATCGGCTTCGGGAATCTCTACCCCAATTGCCTCATCCAAGCCAATGAGAAAATTGAGGAAATCAAACGAATCAATGTCCAGCGCCTGCCGCATATCGGCATTGGGGTTCAGCCGCGCAAAGTCGGCTTCGGGGGCAATCGCCCTCAGCAAATCGAAAATCGTTTCTTTGATCTGTGTCTTGGTGACAACCGGTGCAGCAAACATTTTTGTCTCCTGTAAAATAGGGGTAGTGGGTAGTGAACAGTGGTAAGAAGTGGAACAAGCCAGTTGGTGGATAGGCTGTCAGTTTTCTACGTCATCTTTGAGAAGTTCAACTTCTTTGGAGAAGTTGAACTTCTCAGCAAGCTTATTAGCGGACAAATACTCATCGTACTGATGGGTTTATGTCTACGACTACAATTGGTCTGGTTCCTGCAAACAACGATTGAGTACCTCCAGGAACTGACCGCCGATGCGCCCGTCAGTGGCGCGATGGTCGCCCGCCAGGGTGGCTGTGAGCACCGGGCGAATGCCCAACATCCCTTTTTCTACCCACACCTGATCTACCACCTTGCCAAAACCAACCAGAGCCACCTGGGGTGGATAAATCACGCCATACACCTTCTCTACACCCAGGTCACCCAGGTTAGTGACAGTGATAGTGGCGTCGGTCAGCTCGGAACTGCGCAACCGTCCGGCGCGAGTCCGCGTGATCAGATCACGCAGGTCAGCCATCAACTCGTCCATACTTTTCAGGTCAACGTGGTGCAGCGCCGGCGTCACCAGGCCGCCCTGACGCAAGGCGATAGCGAAGCCGATGTGAACGGCTTCCTGCCGCTGTAGTTGGTCGTCAACCCAGTAGCCGTTTAAGTCCGGCACGGCGGTGAGGGCTTTAGCGACAGCCTTGAGCAGTATCACAGTCGGTAAAATCCGTTCCTTAATAGACCGTTTCAGGTTTTCGGCCTCCAGCCAGGCCAGCGAACAGCTCATGTCTACGCGCGTTTCCAGGTAGTAGTGGGGAATATCCCGGTTAGCGCGGGACATGGCGGCGGCGATGGCGCGGCGCATGCCGGCATATACATCCCCCCGCGGCGCTGCTTCTACAGGTGGGGTTGGCGGCAGGGTGGGTGTGGGTTCTACTGGCCTGGGCGGCGGCGGCGCAGATTGCGGGGCAGTTTGCGCCGCCGTTCGCGCCGCCGTTTGCGTCAATGCTGCTTCTTCCACGTCTGTGCGGCTGACAGCCCCATTAGGCCCCGTGCCATGAACCTGACTCAGGTCTACGCCCAATTCTTCTGCCAGACGGCGGGCCACCGGCGAGACGCGCAGCCGCTTCCCATTGGGAGCGGGTGGGGCGACTGTGGGGGGAGGGGTAAATAGCTGCGGTCGTTCTGGCGATAGCGGCGCGCCAGCCGGCATGGCCACTGCTTGAGGTCCGGCAAATGCCGGCATCTTCTCCCCAATAAGCGCCAGCAGCGTCCCCACAGGCACTTCACTCCCTGCCGGCACCAGCAGTTCCGTCACCATCCCATCCTCATACACCTCTACCTCGATGACGCCCTTTACCGTCTCCACGATAGCAATAATATCCCCCCGTTTTACCTGGTCGCCTGGCTTTACCATCCATTCGACCAGTGTGCCGGCCTCCATGTCGGTTCCCAGGCTGGGCATACGGAATTCAGCCATTGTATCCTCCTTTGTTATGAGGCTCCGTCACCCACGCACCATTTGCCGCGCTGTTGTGACAAGGCCGGCCACCTGGGGGACGGCTGCCTCTTCCATGTGACGGGCGTAGGGCATAGGCACTTCTGCGCCACAGAGGCGGGCTACGGGCAGGTCCAATTCGTAGAACGCATTCTCGGTAATACGGGCGCTCAATTCGGCGGAAATGCCACCGCTGCGCCAGCCCTCATCTACAATGAGGGCGCGGTGCGTCTTGAACACCGAACGAAGATACGTCTCGTCGTCTAATGGCCGCAGCGTGCGCAGGTCAATCACTTCCACTTCAATTCCTTCCAATGCCAGCGTTTCTGCGGCTTCCAGCGCCTTGGATAACCCGATGCCATACGTGATCAGGCTCAGATCACTGCCTGACCGCCGCACTTTGGCTTTGTCAATGTCTATTGCTTCCGGTTCGGCAGGCAGTTCCCCCTTCACGTTATAGAGCGAGGAGTTTTCAAAGATAAGCACCGGATCGGGGTCTTGCAGCGCCGGCCATAACATGCCGCGCGCATCTTCAATGGTGGCTGGCGTCAACACCTTCAGGCCAGGAATGTGGGCATACCACCCTTCCAGGCTGTGTGAGTGCTGTGCAGCCAACTGCTTACTGCCGCCTGTGGCCATGCGAATGACCAGCGGCACGTTAAACAGGCCGCCCGACATATGCAAGAGGGTGGCCGCTGTGTTCAAAATCTGGTCGGCTGCCAGCAGGCTAAAGTTGACCGTCATGATCTCCACAATGGGGCGCAATCCACCCAGGGCCGCGCCAATGCCGGCGCCCGTAAAAGCTGATTCTGACAAAGGCGTATCCCGGATGCGTTCCGGCCCAAACTCTTGCAGCAGCCCTTTACTCACGGCAAAGCAGCCGCCATAACGACCCACGTCTTCCCCCATCAGGAACACGCGCTCATCGCGCAGCATGGCTTCGCGGATCGCCTCGCGCACCGCTTCCCGGTAGGTGATAGTGCGCATCGGGGTCTGTACCTTGTGACCATTCGTTTTGATATAAGTGGCTACGGGGTTCATGCTTCCCTTCCTTCAGAATAGACGAAGCGGGTCAGGTCCGCGACAGGTTCCCATGTGCCTGCTTCAGCGAAAGCTACGGCATTGTCCAGTTCACGCTCCACCTGCTGCGTCATCTCATCATATTCGGCATCGGTCAACAACTCGCCCTGCCGCAATTGTTCGCGCAAAAGGACGATTGGATCACGCTGCTTCCACGTTTCCACTTCACTTTTTTCCCGGTAGAGTTCCGCGTCGAACATGGAATGGGCGCGGAAGCGATAGGTACGGCACTCCAGGAACTGCGGCCCTTTACCCGCCCGCACCTGGTCTGCGGCGATACGGGCCATCGCTTCTACCTCCAGGACATTCATACCGTCTACAGGTGCGGCATCAATGGGATAGGAGGATGCTCTATGGGCCAGGTTGGTCTCCGCGTGGGAGTAACGCAGCGCTGTGCCCATAGCAAACTGGTTGTTCTCACAGACGAACAACACGGGCAGTTGCCACAGTGCCGCCAGGTTCAGCGATTCATGAAACTCTCCTTCTGCCGCTGCGCCATCGCCGAAGAAGCAGCAGGTGACGTGTGGGCGATCCATCATTTTGTCGGCTAACGCCAGGCCGATGGCCACGGGCAGCCCGCCGCCCACAATGGCGTTGCCGCCAAAAAAGCGTAATTCTTTATCAAACAAGTGCATCGAGCCGCCTCGTCCGCGGGCGCATCCTTCTGTTTTGCCATACATTTCTGCCAGAATGGCTTCCATAGACATGCCGCGCGCCAGCGCCTGCCCATGTTCACGATAGGTGGCGACAATAGAGTCTTCAGGCTTTAATGCTTCTGCCACTCCTACAGCCACAGCTTCCTCGCCAATGTACAGGTGTAGGAAACCGCGGATTTTCATGCTGCTGTACAGTTCGGCAGATTTTTCCTCCAGGCGGCGAATGCGTAGCATTTGCCGCAGCAGATGGTGTCCATGCACGCGATCCACCAGCGGGACCGCCGCTGTCATAAATGTTGCGTCTTTAATCATTAGTCTGCCTCCAATGTGGAAATATCACCTTCCGGCAGCCCCAATTCACGCGCCTTCAACAGGCGGCGCATGATTTTGCCGCTGCGGGTTTTGGGCAGGTTGTCCTGGAATTCAATCTCTTTGGGAGCCACGGCTGAACCCAGCCGCGTGCGTGCAAACCCCAGGAGTTCCAGGCGCAGTTTTTCGCTGGGCTGGTATCCTGGTTTAAGCGAGACAAAGGCCTTGACCAGTTCGCCAATGACTTCATTGGGTTTGCCGATGACGCCGGCTTCGGCCACAGCCGGATGCTCGATCAAGGCGCTCTCAACTTCAAAGGGGCCTACCATGTGACCTGCCGTTTTAATAATGTCGTCGGCGCGGCCCACAAACCAGAAATAACCATTTTCATCTTGCATGGCCAGGTCGCCGGTGATGTACCAGCCGCCGACAAAACATTTTTGATAACGCTCCTCATCATGCAGATAACCGCGGAACATGGCCGGCCAACCTGGCTTTAAGGCCAGATCGCCGTCCACACGCGGCTTATCTACAAGCTCCAGGCGACCTTCCCCCAGGCGGCGCACGATGGCGGCTTCCACGCCTGGCAGTGGTCGCCCCATAGAACCAGGTCGAATGGGCATGGCAGCATAGTTGGCAATCATGATGCCGCCGGTTTCCGTTTGCCACCAGTTGTCGTGAATAGGCAGCCCCAACGCCTCTGCTCCCCAGACAACTGCTTCGGGATTAAGTGGTTCGCCCACGCTATGTACCAGCCGCAGGTGGCTCAGGTCATAGGCCTGGCGTGGCTGCAAGTCAGGCAGCCGCATCAGGCGGCGGATGGCTGTGGGCGCTGTGTACCAGACGGTTACCTGCTCATCTTGCAGAATTTGGTACCAGCGCAGGGCGTCGAATTCGGCTTCATCTACGATGTTGGTGACGCCGTGCGCCAGGGGAGCGATAAGGCCATAGGAGGTGCCTGTCACCCAGCCCGGATCGGCTGTGCACCAGTAAATGTCCCCCGGATGCAAGTCCAGGGCGTATCTGGCCGTCATATAGTGGGTGTAAATGGCATTGTGAACGTGGATGGCTCCTTTGGGCATCCCCGTGGTGCCGCTGGTAAAGTGCAGAATGGCCATGTCTTCAGGATCGGTGTGGGGGATAGTGAACTCCTCAGCAGCCTCGGCCATCCATTTGGGTAGGGAAAGCACGTCGCTGTTTATATCTTCGTCCACGTCGGTCAAAAAGATAGTTTGCAGTTGCGGCAGTTGCTCCCGCTGCAAGGCCACCTTGCGCGCAAACTGCCATTGGGTAGTGATGAGCACTTTGGCGTCTCCCCGCTGCATCCGCTGCAAGATAGGCTCGGGCCCAAACGCCGAGAATAGCGGGCAAAAGACGCTGCGGTTTTTCCAGGCGCCCAGAGCGGCAATGTAAAGGGCCGGGATGCGCCCTGCCAGGACGAATACCCGTTCACCTGCGCCAACCTCAAAACGCCGCAGCACGTTAGCGAAACGGTTGCTCTGGGCCTGCAGTTCGGCGTAGGTAAAATCCTGCTTCTCGCCATCTTTGCCCAGCCAGCGCAGGGCAACCTGGTTGCGCCGCGGCCCGTGGGCGTGGCGATCAACGGCAATATGGGCAATGTTTAGTCCGATGCCGCCGGGTGGCTCTAATTCTCGTTGAATGTCAACCCAAGAGAAGGTTGAGCGAGTTTCTTCGTAATCTGTGAGATAGGGTTGAACTTTCCAACCGGTAGGAGTTTTGCTGATTGGTTGCCACTCCATGTTGTTTCCTCCGTTACAAATGAACCGGTAACTGCTAAGTGAGTTTATGGTGGACAAACATTAACCTTTGTCAGGGGAAGAGTGAGGAAGTGGGTGATGATTGGCCCCTGGCAGTCCAGACAGATGCGCAGAAAACCGGGGAAGCAGTCCAGGCATCCATAATGACACTATAATGGGTGGGGTGAGTCAGCAGGTAGTCGCGGTTGTCATCTGTCGTTAGTGATGTTTGTCACGAATAAAATGGGGGCAGCCCCCGCTGGTTATTGCGTTCGTCTTTTTTTATGCTAAGATCGGTTCCATCTTATGCCTGCTTGACTAATCTTCCCAACAAGAGAGACGCCATGAATGAGTTAGAGAAGACACGGGCCAAAATTTTAGGGCTTCTTATCAAAGATGCTCGTCTTTACGCCGGACGTTCTGTCCCGGATTGTGCCCGGGTTTTAGGGATTGACGCTGCGGATTTTGCCAGAGCGGAGGTGGGGGATCGCATCTTGTCCCTGCCGGAGATTGAAGTGTTAGCTATGTATTTGAAAGTACCGCTGGCTCACTTTTGGGGAACGGAGACATTGAGCCGGCCGCGTAAGGTGGATTATGGGGATTTGTTGCTATTGCGCAGCCGCGTGATTGGTGGTCTATTGCGTCAGGCGCGCGTCCAGGCAGGTCGCACGCATGAAGAGCTGGCTCAGGAGATTAAAGTAGATGC
>CAZDSN010000113.1:0-6780 GCA_964507675.1 uncultured Ardenticatenaceae bacterium
TATTCGTTTCCAGGACGAAGTTGTAGACGACCCGGTGATTAATTTCCACAATCGCGGTCGCAGCCTGGAGATTGTCACCCTGTCTGACCCAGGCTTCGACAGCTATTGGAGCGGCAATACCACCGACATTTGCCCGGTGGGGGCATTGACCACGTCTGATTTTCGCTTTGGGGCGCGCCCCTGGGAACTGATGCCCGTGGCCAGCATTTGCCCCCACTGCCCGGTAGGCTGCAACACCACCATGAGTACGCGGCGCGAGGCGATGGCTGGCGGGCGGCCGGTGATCAAGCGCATCATGCCCCGCCAGAATGAGCAGGTGAACGAAATCTGGATTTGTGATAAGGGGCGCTTTGTGCATCATTTTGCCGACGATGCGCAGCGGTTGACGACGCCGTTAGTGCGCCGGGACGGGCAGTTGGTGGCGGCCTCCTGGGCGGAGGCATTGGATCTGGTTGCCGGCAGGCTGCAGCAGCTAAAAAGCGCGGCGGCAGGTCTGGCAAATGACCGCCTGAGCAACGAAGATTTGTTTGCTTTCCAACACCTGTTCCGCCAGGGATTGGGCAATCACAACGTTGATCTGGCGGACAAACGGCTGGGCGGCGGCGAAGTCGTGGCCCAGGTGGGTCTGAGCAGCGGCAGCAATTTACTGGAATTGGGCAAGGGGGATGCCATTCTGGTATTGGCCGCCGATTTGCACGAGGAAGCGCCTGTCTGGTGGCTGCGCGTGAAGCAGGCAGCGCAGCGGGGGGCGGCGTTGGTGGTGCTGAATGCAAGGGCGACACGCCTGGACCGGTGGGCCAGCCACGTAATCCATTATGGCGCGGGTGGAGCGTTGGTTGCACTGCGCCAGTTGGTGAATGTGGTCAAAGTGATGGATGCTCCCGCTGCCGAGGCGCTGCCACAGGCGGCGCAGACGATTGCCGCAGCGCGCAATCTGGTGGTCTTTTATGGCAGCGAGGGGTTGTCTTATGTGGAAACGGAAGCGGCGGCCGCCCTGTTGGGCAATTTGCTGCTGCTAAAGGATGCAGATGGGGGCAGCCGCGCCGGCAAAAAGAATAACGGTCTTGTGCCTGTGTGGCCGCGCAACAACACGCAAGGGGCCTGGGATATGGGCGTGCGCCCGGATGCCGGCCCTGGTTACCAGGCTGTCGCCAATCCTGGACTGGACGCCGCAGCTATTTATGCGGGCGCAGCTTCTGGACAAATTAAAGCCCTTTATCTGTTAGGGGCAGATCCGGTAGGGGATGGCTTGATGGCCGGGCGGGGTAAGCTGGAATTTTTAGTGGTGCAGGAGTTGTTCTTAACGGAAACGGCGCAGTTGGCAGACGTGGTTTTGCCGGCGCAAAGCTGGGCCGAACGAGAAGGAACCTACACCAGTGGCGAACGGCGGGTGCAGCGCTTTTACGCGGCCCTTCCCCCCATCGGCGACAGCCGCCCAGATTGGCAAATTTTGCTGCAAGTCGGCGAGCGATTGGGGTTGGGACAGCCCAAGATTGCCGCCAGCCTGGTCTTCAAACAACTGGCGGCGGCGGTGCAGCCGTATGCCGGCATGGATTACCGCACCCTGGCCAAAGTAGAACCGCAGTGGCCCGACGTAGGGCGAAACGACATGTATTATGGCGGCACCGCTTACGATAACCAGTCGGGTCTAGGGCAGCAGTGGGCAGCCGGCGCAGAGCAAGGAGAGGTCTCCCTCTTTGCCGTGCCTGACGTTCCCGCTACTGGAGACGGTTTGCAGATAATCCAGGCGCGCGCCTTATACCAGCCGGGCACGCTTATCGCCAAATCGGTTATGCTGGAAACACGCCTGGCGCAGCCGGAATTGTGGCTAAATGGGGCCGATGCGGGAGCGCTGGCGGTGCAGGATGGAGAACGTATCGCTCTGCGGGTGAATGGTCAGGTGATAACCGCGCCAGCTAACGTGAATGAGGATGTTTCCGCCGGCATTGCCGTCGTGCGTGGTTTGAAATATTATGCCGGCAGCATTGCCATTGAGAAAATAAAGGAAGTCGCATGACACCTGGTCAAGTCGCCCTGCGCGCCCTCATCGTGGGCTTTATCATGAGTTTCGTGGTCATCACGGGCTTTGCCTATACCACCCTGCTGGAGCGCAAGCTGCTGGCGCGGCTGCAAGGGCGGGTTGGCCCCAATCGCGCCGGCTACATTCCCGTCCCCTGGAAAGGGGGCGAACGTCGCTTCCTTAGCGGCTTTATGCAGCCCGCCGCCGATGCCGTCAAGCTGTTCTTCAAAGAAGATTACACGCCGGCCAAAGTGGACAAGTTTATTTACATGTTAGCACCCATGTTGACAGTCATGCCGGCTATCCTGATTCTGGCCGTTATCCCCTGGGCAGGTGAAATCAACATCTTTGGGGCGCAGTTCTCCCCCTATTTTGCCATTGCGCCAGGGGTCAACGTAGGGATGCTGTTCATTCTGGCTATCACCTCGATTGGCGTCTATGGTGTGGCGCTGGCGGGCTGGGCTTCTAACAACAAGTACGCCATTCTGGGCGGCGTTCGCGCTGCGGCTCAGATGATCAGCTACGAGTTGGCTTTGGGGCTGTCGGTGCTGCCGCCCATCATTCTGGCGGGTTCGATGGACCTGGGCATCATTGTCGAAGCGCAGAAGGGAGGCTGGTTCATCTTCTTGCAGCCCATCGCCGCCGTCATTTTCTGTATTGGGGCGCTGGCTGAATTGCAGCGCGCACCTTTTGACTTGTTGGAAGCCGAACAGGAGTTGTCTGCCGGGTACAATGTGGAATATAGCAGCATGAGGTTTGGCATGTTCTTCATGGCGGAATACATGAAGATGATTTCGCTTAGTGCCATTGCTGCCGTATTGTTTTTTGGCGGCTATCGCGGGCCGTTTGTGGATCAAGTGCCGGCATTAGGTTTCCTCTACCTTATTCTGAAAATCATCCTGGGGCTATGTATTATGGTCTGGATTCGCGCCTCACTGCCCCGCCTGCGCTACGACCAGTTGATGTCCTTTGGCTGGAAAGTGCTACTGCCCATCTCTGTCTTGAATCTGGTTATTACGATTGTATTCGTCGTCCTGTCTGCCTCAGGCGCGCTTAACCCGCTGTTTGAGATGTTGGGTTCCTTACTGCCTTAAACTATTTGTCCGCTAACACGCCCGCTAAGAAGTTCCACTTCTTAGAAGAAGTGGAACTTCTCCATGATGCAAGCGATATTAAGAAGGGAATGATATGATTGGAGAAATCCTGAAAGGTCTGGGAACCACGTTAAAACATCTGGTCAGGCCGACTGTCACCATCGAATACCCGGAGATCAAACGACCAGTCAGTAATCGTTTCAAGGGCCGCCACGAACTCAAGCGGTATGACAACGGCCTGGAGAAATGTATCGGCTGCTCCCTATGCGCGGCTGCCTGCCCCGCCGACGCCATTTTTGTGGAAGCGGCTGAGAACAACGACGACGAACGGTATTCGCCCGGCGAACGGTACGCCAGCGTCTACGAGATTAACATGCTGCGCTGCATCTTTTGCGGCTTTTGTGAAGATGCCTGCCCCACGGAGGCGATTGTGTTAGAGGATAACTACGAGTTGAGCTTCTACGACCGCGCCAGCGCCATTTACACCAAAGAAATGCTGCTGGTACCCGTCCCCGCAGGTGGTCAGGACACGCCCCAGCAGGTGGAACCAGGTAAGTTCACGCGGGCTATTCCCGATATGGAAAACCCGAAGTAGCCAGTTTTTGCCAGACGTGAGACGACTGATATGGGAAATCCAATTGTATTTATTGTTTTGGCGGTGACCGCACTAGGGGCGGCGGCAGGGATGTTGATCAGCCGCAACGCCATTTACAGCGCCCTGTACCTGATCTTGAATTTGAGTACGATCGCCGTTCTCTTTCTCTTGCTTAATGCCCCCTTCCTGGCAATGGTGCAGATTACAGTTTATGCGGGGGCCATCATGGTTTTGTTCCTGTTCGTGATCATGCTCCTGGCCGCCGATCGAGTTGGCGAACCGTGGAACTGGCGCCGCAACCTGCCCCCACTGGGGCTGGCATTGGGTATGCTGGTTGTGTTTGCGGTGGTTCTGACAGGCGTCGGGGCAACAGGCAGCGTTTCCTCCGCCATTGATGCCAGCCCTCACGCCGTAGGCATCGCCTTGTTTCAAAATTTTGTGCTGCCGTTTGAGGTCACCTCCGTGCTGCTATTGGTGGCCATGATTGGCGTAGCCGTGCTGCAGGCTAAAAAACGCAGCTAATACGCGACCACAATTGTTTTGCGCTGATGGCTCGCCAATCAAGAATAATGGGGTGGTTGCTGGCGGTTAGCTTTTTGCTTGCTTGCGCCCGCGTATGGGCGCAAGAACCGTTGACGGGGGTAAGAACGGTCAGCAACACCAACGAGAGCGGGCCAGGCTCGCTGCGGCAAGCGATTCTGGACGCCAACGCCCATGTGGGGCCGGATCTGATACGTTTTGACATTCCCCAGACAGCCCCCGGCTTCGTCGCCTACGTTGATGATGGCGTCGCCGGCGAATTTGACCCCTATGCGGGCGTCGTGTCCGCCTGGGATCCTCTGGCGGATCCAGACAGCCCGCGCTGGTGGCAGATTGGCCTGGTGGCGGAGGGATTGCCGCCTTTGAGCGATGATGAAACAACGTTAGATGGCGCGACGCAAACGACTAATCATGGGGACACCAACATTTACGGCCCGGAAATCCAGGTTATCAACTTGACTGAAGAGCAGATGAACGGCATGGGTATCTCCGGCGACCGAAACGTAGTCCGCAATCTGACGCTTAACAATTTCAGCAACCAACTGGGAATCAGCGGCAATGAGAACGTAGTCACTGGCTGTTATTTGGGGTTTGACCCCAGTGGACGGGCTGGGATTGGTCCCCTTACGCTGCAAGCTGCCGGGATTGGCCTGGGGCAGCGCAATGTGTTTGGGGGTTTGCTTCCTGGCGAGGGGAATGCGTTAGCTGGTGGCAGTTGGCTGACTATGATTGTTGAGGCGGCGCATCAGAACCAGATTCTGGGCAATCATTTCAACGTAAATGCGATGGGCACCAAAGCATTCGGCGGTGGCGAACCGGGGTTGAGTCTGGAGGCGACCAACGACACTGTGGTGGAAGGGAATGTTTTTGGCGGTCCCCGACTTTCTCTGGCAAGCAGCGCGCACACAACCATCACGCACAATTATTTTGGCGTTGATCCCAGCGGACTTTATGATTTGGGGATTTACAGTAACGAATCCATTCTGATTTACAATTCTCCCAACAACCAGATTGGGCCAGGCAACGTCATCTTCAACGGAGATATTGGCGTCCATGTGGCGGGTGCAGCCAGCGTGGGCAACGTGATTACTCAGAATCGAATTAGCCATAATGAGGATGCCGGCATCCGCCTCACGCAAGGAGGCAACAACCAGATGGCCGCTCCGCTTATCAGGGCTGCCTACGCCAACGCTGTCTGGGGCGCGGCGGCTCCTGGGGCGCTGGTAGAACTGTTTTCAGACGCAGCCGATGAGGGAGAGATTTACGAAGGCAGCGTTGTCGCCGGGCCTGACGGCAGTTTTGCCTGGTTTGGCGCTCTGACTGGCCCAATGGTCACAGCCACCGCCACAGACCAGGCGGGGAACACCTTCCAATTCTCCTTGCCCGCGCTTGTGAACGGCGCGGCCTCCTGGCTCTTTTTGCCGTTGTGGGTCAAGTAGGAATGATGACTTGGTTATGCGCATTTGTCAGGGTATACTTACCTGTCAGGCTGACGTGCCAGTTTCTGATCAGTAACAAATAATCGCTGCTTTCGTTGGCGGCACTTCCCTGAGTGGGTGCGTCGCCAACTTTCCAGGTTGCCTGGGCAGGCTGGAATCCTGTCCACCATGTTTGAGGAGAAAATCGGTGACAGAAGTCTCTCTGAACTGGTATATCGCCCTGAGCGCCGTCTTGTTTGCTCTGGGCGCTTTGGGCGTGCTGCTGCGCCGCAATGCCATCATCATTTTCATGTCCATTGAGTTGATGCTCAACGCCGCCAATCTGGCTTTTGTGGCTTTTGCCCGCCAGTTGGGCGACTTGAACGGCCAGATTGTGGTTTTCTTTGTGATGACCGTGGCTGCCGCCGAAGTAGCCGTTGGCCTGGCCTTGATTGTCAGCATTTTCCGCTCCAAGAAGAGCATCAATATTGACGAAATCAACCTGCTGAAAGGGTAATTTTGACGTCAGAAGTCGGGTTTTTCTATTTGCTTACCGTAAAGACGCAAAGAACGCCAGGAGCCCCTGGTTTTTCTTTGCGATCTTCCCGTCTTTGCGGTGAAATTCCAGAAAGACTTAGTAGTAACCGTTATCTGCAAAGCTTGATTCTTTTTTGAGACACCAGCGCGAGGCGCGTATGAATGCTTTTGGACTGGCTCCCCTCATTTTAATACTGCCATTTTTGGGGTTCTTGTTTAACGGGTTGGTCGGGCGGCGTTTTGTGGATGCCAACCGGGCGGTGGGCGAAAAGTGGACCGGCTGGATTGCCAGCGGCATGGCTTTGAGCGCCCTGGCCGTTTCCACAGCCTTGTTGTTTAGCCTGAGCAGCCACGACTACTACGCCGTGGTTGTGCCTTTGTTTGATTGGATGGTCATCCCTGCCGCCAATTTCCGCATTCCCTGGGCTATTCAGGTGGACACGCTGTCGGTGACGATGATGTTGGTGGTCACTGGCGTCGGCTCGCTAATTCACATCTACGCCATTGGCTACATGCACGGCGACAAGGATTACTCCCGCTTCTTTGCTTACTTCAACCTGTTCATTTTCTTCATGC
>CAZDSN010000113.1:6880-9346 GCA_964507675.1 uncultured Ardenticatenaceae bacterium
GACAAGGATTACTCCCGCTTCTTTGCTTACTTCAACCTGTTCATTTTCTTCATGCTCATCCTGGTGTCGGGCAATAACTACCTGATGCTGTTTGTGGGGTGGGAAGGCGTGGGGCTTTGCTCGTTTCTGTTGATTGGTTTCTGGTTTGACTCCGTGGCTAATTCGGATGCGGCGCGTAAGGCGTTTGTGGCGAACCGCGTGGGCGACTTCGCCATGGTGGTCGCCATGATCCTGACCTTTTGGACGTTTGGCTCGCTGGAGTTTGATACCGTGTTCAGCGGGGCGGCGGAGTTATTCGAGGCGGGCCACATGGTGGCGTTTGGCTCCTTTAGCGCCTCGTTGGGCAGCGTGGTCACGGCGATTACGGCGCTGTTTTTGATGGGGGCTGCCGGCAAATCCGCCCAAATTCCGCTCTACATCTGGCTGCCCGACGCCATGGCGGGGCCTACGCCCGTTTCCGCCCTGATTCACGCCGCCACTATGGTCACGTCGGGCATTTACCTGATAGCCCGCAGCAATGTGCTGTTTGAGATTGCCCGCGCCAGTGAAACCAAAGTGTTGGGCATCGTTTCTTCACCCGACCTGGTGGCTTATGTGGGCGCAGCCACGGCTCTGGTAGCCGGATTGATTGCCTTCACGCAGTTTGACATTAAGAAAGTGCTGGCTTATTCCACCGTCAGCCAGCTTGGTTTTATGGTGGCGGCGGTGGGCATGGGGGCGTATGTTGCCGGCATGTTCCACCTCATCACCCACGCCTTCTTCAAAGCCCTCCTCTTTCTCAGTTCTGGCTCCGTCATTCACGGCATGGAGCATGGTCACCACCACATGCTGGCGCACGACACGGGCGCGCATGGTCATCATAACCATTTTGATCCGCAGGACATGCGCATGATGGGCGGTTTGCGCCAGCACATGAAGATCACCTTCGTTGTTTTCACTATTGGGGCGTTGGCGTTGGCAGGCATCGCCCCTCTGGCGGGTTTCTGGTCGAAAGACGAAATCCTGGCTTTTGCTTCTGAGACTAACCAGCCCGTCTACATTTTGCTGACCCTGGCGGCCATTTGCACCGCCTTTTACATGGGGCGGCAGATTAAGATGGTCTTCTTTGGCAGTCCGCGCCACGAAGCCGCCGCGCACGCCGAAGAAAGCCCGCCCATTATGTGGGCGCCGCTAGCCGTATTGGCTGCGCTCTCCTTGTTGGGCGGCATGTTTATCAATTTGCCCTTCTTTAGCAAGGCGGCGTATGAAGCGGCGCATGGCCCTACGGGTGCATTCCTGCGCCTGGAAGGCTGGCTGGAACATTCGATAGCTTCCTTCCACCTGACGGAGGAAGGGCTGCTGCACTTGCCGCATGTCGAGCCGCATTTGCACCTGACCGTAGCTGGCCTGTCGCTCCTATTGGCGCTGCTGGCGATGGGGTTGGCTTTCTTTGTGGTGTATCGCAAACGGCCGCAGACGGTAGAGGAACGGGACCCGCTGCAAAGCATTCCGTTTGTGTGGTCGTTTTTTGCGGCGCTGCCTCTTAATACGGTGGTGATGAAGGGGATAGTGCCGGCATTTAACAAAATCGCTGACTGGTGCGGCAACGCCATTGACGGTGATTTCTGGCACGACTTCGTTCATAACAACCTTATTCGAGACGCCTTCCTGGGTTGGTCTCGTTTCATAGACTTTATAGACAAAAAAGGGCTGGACGGCCTCATTGTCCTGGGCAGCGCCCGCCTCACTCGCTGGCTCTCCGGCCTGATCCGCCGCAGCCAGACCGGCTACGTGAGCAACTACGCCTTGTCTGTTTTCCTCGGCGTGGTCTTACTTCTGGCCTACTTTGTCTTTATGGGTTAACGTCCCGATCGCTTGTTTTGGAGACAGCATGAACCTGATTCTCACATTCGTCACGTTCTTTCCCTTGTTGGGTGTGGCAGCCATCCTGCTGCTCAAGTCGTTCAATCAAGAAACGGACGGCCGCATCCGCCAGGTGGCTTTGACCGCGTCCATCTCCACTTTTGTCATTTCCCTCATTGTGTTGTACCTCTTCAACCCCAATGTGGGCACGCTGCAGTTGGTTGATCGGGCGCCCTGGATTCCCGCCTGGGGCATTGAATACCATCTGGGCATAGATGGCCTCAGCATCTTGATGCTGCTGCTGACCACCGTCATCACCCCGCTGGCTATCTACGCCTCTTTCGACGCCATCCAACACCAGGTCAAGCAATATTACATCTTCATGTTGCTGTTGGAAGTGGGCATGACGGGCGTGTTCCTGGCACAGGACCTGTTCCTGTTCTACATTTTTTGGGAATTTACCCTCATCCCTATGTACTTCTTGATTGGCATTTGGGGCGGGCAGCAGCGGGTGTATGCCTCCATCAAATTCTTTCTCTACACCATGGCCGGTTCCCTCTTTATGCTGCTGGCAATTCTGTACATGGGCATCACCAACGACACCTTCTCCGTGCCCGACCTGAT
>CAZDSN010000114.1:0-7815 GCA_964507675.1 uncultured Ardenticatenaceae bacterium
TGCGCTGACACATTTGGGCGAGCTGCAAGGGCGACGCGCGTTCATTGTCACCGACGAGGTGTTGGTCAGGTTAGGCTTCCCGGAAAAGGTGCAGGCGTATTTGCAAGAAGCCAACATAGACAGCGCCATCTTTGCCGAAGTCGAACCCCAGCCCTCGCTGCAAACAGTGCAGCGAGGGGCGGCGGCCATGCAGGTCTATGCGCCGGATTGGATCATTGGCCTGGGGGGTGGTTCTTGCATGGATGCCGCTCGCGCCATGTGGATTTTGTATGAACGGCCTGACCTGGACCCGGCGGCCATCAGCCCTATGGAGACGTTAGGACTGCGCCAGAAAGCCCGCTTGCTCTGTATTCCCACCACGGCGGGCACAGGTTCAGAGACGGGCTATGCGGTAGTGCTGACAGACACGGTGGAGCAGCGCAAGCTGACACTGGGCGCGCCGGAAGCGACTGCCGACCTGGCCATCGTGGATCCGTTGTTCACGGCCAATCTGCCGCGCCGGGCCACGGCGGATACAGGGATTGATGTCTTGACCCATGCGGTGGAGGGGTATACCTGTAACTGGGCCAATGATTTTACGGATGGCCCTTGTTTGAAAGCGGTTGATCTGGTGTTCCAATATTTACCGCGGGCGGTGGCGCAGGGGGCGGCGGACCCGGAGGCGCGGGAGAAAATGGCGAATGCGGCGGCGATTGCCGGGTTGGCGCTGGGTAACAGCAACGTGGCCCTGGCGCACGCGCTGGGGCACAGCGCCGGGGCGTTGTTCCACCACCTGCCCCACGGGCGCATTACGGCCCTGTTCCTGCCCTATACCATTGAATTCATTGCCCCAGTGGGGACGGCGCGCTACCAGGACATAGCGTATCTGCTGCGGCTGCCGGCAGCGAATGAGGCAGAGGCCGCAGCCAGCCTGGCGCAGGCGATCCGCCAGTTGATGCAGGAGGTGGGGCTGCCGCTGAATATGAGAGATGCCGGCATCTCCCCCGCTGAATTTGCCGCCATGCTCCAGCCCATGTGTGAGCGCGCCGACACCGATTCCAATCTACTGATGGGCCGCCGTGTGCCAGACAGCGACGAGCTGCAAAAGCTCTTCCAATACGCCTACGACGGCCGCTCCATAAACTTTTAGCAACAGTTGTCTGTTGCCTGGTGACTGCTAACTGTTAATTCCTGGAAGTACCATGTCATTGCCTATCATAAAACGAAACGGTCGCCCTCGGGTAGGGCTGGCGCTCAGCGGCGGCGTTGCGCGTATCATTGCCCACGTGGGCGTGTTGTCAGTGTTGATGCGCGAGCCAGGGCTGCACATTGACGTGGTTGCCGGCACCAGCGCCGGCTCCGTCGTCGGCGCCGCTTACTGTGCGGGTCTCACGCTGTGCGAAATTGAAAAGATGGCTGAACACGCGGGCTGGCGCACGGTGGCTTCTCCCACGTTGTCGCGTCACGGCCTGCTTTCTTTTGCGCGGCTGGAGCACCGCATGATGTGCGTGTTGGGCGACCTGTGGTTTTGCGACCTGCCCACGCCGCTGGCGGTGATGGCCACAGACCTGGAAACGAGCGACCCGGTAGTGCTATATGCAGGGCGGGTGGCGGAAGCAGTGCGCGCCAGTTGCTCTGTGCCTGGCGTTGTTGAACCAACGCGCCTGAATGGGCGTTATCTGGTGGATGGGGGCATTGCCGATAATTTGCCGGCAGAAGTGGTGCGCGCCATGGGCGCCGATTACGTCATTGGCGTAGACATATTTGCCCCCCACTGGAACAAGCGGCTGGGGCCATTGGGCGCAGGAATGATGGGCATGGAAACCTTGATCCGGCGCGCTGGCGGGGGGCTAAATCAGGTTGACTGCCTGATTGCGCCGAAGTTGAACGGCGTCTCCTTTGTGCGTTTCCACCAGACGGAACGCCTGTTAGCTCTAGGGCGGGAAGCTGCGGAGGCGTGTTTACCCCAACTTCGCGCTGACCTGGGTTTGTGATCGGCGCTGCCAGAGGAAAATGCCTGCCGCTACCAGCAGCAGCAGAATGATCAGCGCCAGCAGATTGTGCGCCAGGTAGCCGGTGATGATGGTGATGAGGGCCAGAATGCCGGCAATCACCCCCGCCACCAACCCCGTCAGCCAGCGCCCTAACCCGCGCAGGCCAGGGAGCCAGCCCAGCAGCAAATTCAGGGGGCTGAACAACAGCGCCACGCCCCCCCACATCATCAAAAACCCGCCAAAGCGCACGCCCCACAAGGCTGCGCGATATTCAAATTGAAGCTGGTTTAACGCCGCTACGCGGTCCCCCAACAGCACCCGGTACAGAGTGACTTTGTCATTGTGGTAGTAAGGCTGCAGTGTATTCCCCTGCACGCGGGCAAAAGCCGTGGCCACCGTGTTTGCCGGCACCACCCAATAACTGACGCGCACATCCCCCGCCGCCGGATTAGCCAGCATCCCTTTCCCCAGAAAAATGAAATCCTCTACGAGTGGATAAGGTGACTCCATCACCATGGCCGCGGAGAGCGGCAGCCTCTGGTTATTTGGCAGCGTTATCTGGGTGGGATCGAAGGTATATGCGCCTATGGCCGCCTGACTGGCGAGAAATGTGCCGCCGAAGAAAGGGAGAGGCGGGTTTTCGTGCCCTTCAGGGTTGACAAACCCGGTTGACGCCGGCACGTCGCTGGTCCAGGTTTGTTGGTAGGTGTAGCTTGTGCTCTCCTCATCAGAATGTTCCTCTTCTGTCCAGGCATACATTTCTACCTGCCGTTCCACGCGCACGTAGTCGCCCGGACGTAAAAACATCTCGTCCCCCACGCTTTCGGCGGCAGTGAGCTGGCCGGTGATGGAGACAAACTGCCCATCCATCCCGGCGACAGAGCCATCAGCGGCATTGACCGCCAGCGGCTGGCTGCGGCGGGCCACATCGGCCAGATTGACCCGCCCTTCGTTGAGCCAGAGGGTGACAAAGGCGGCCAACATCAGCAGCAGGCCCCCACCAATACGCAGCAAAATCGTATTCTGTTGGCTCTTTTTCATACCGTCCCGGCCATGTTTAACGCTTCTTCCTTCTCCGCACCCTCTTCTGCCGGCAGCGTAAACCAAAAAGTGCTGCCTGCGCCGGGGTGGCTATCTACGCCGACCTGCCCGCCACACTTTTCAATAATGTGACGCACAATGGATAGGCCCAGTCCATGCCCATCTTTTAGCTGATCCAGTCTGGTGAAGGGGATAAATAGGCGCGCCTGATCCGCCGGCGAAATGCCGGCGCCGTTGTCTTTTACCCAGAAGCGCACCATGCCATTCGCCGCCGCTTCCGCGCCCAGTGACAACTGAGGCGGCTGCCCGCCATACTTCAGGCCATTGCTCAAATAATTTACCCAGACTGCTTCCACCCACGGAGCGTAGCCATACGCCAGCGGCCACGTTTCCGGCAGATACAGCGCCGCCTGACCAGCTTCAATTTGTGCTTGCAGCCGCGTGATTGTCTCATTGACAATTATGGCCGTGTCCAGCGGTTTTACGGCCAACTCTGTCTGGCGTACTTCGGCCAGCAACAGCAGCGCGTCTATTATCTCGGCCATTTTGCGCCCCATGCGCCCAATAGAATCGAGACAGAGTAACAGGTCCACATCTTTTATTTGCTGCGTATTTTGCTGCAATAACTCCGCGTAGCCGATAATTACCGCCAGCGGCGACTTGAGATCGTGGGCTACCATGTGAGCGAAGGTTTGCAGCTCTGCGTTGCGCGTTGCCAGGTCAGCCGCGTACCGCTGCAAATCTATTTCCGCTTGTTCTCTGGCGCGTTTATCTTCCCATTGGCGGCGGGCTTTGTCCACGACGACTGGCAGCAAACGCAGGTACTCTTGTTGGACGTCCTTTACCAGATAATCCTGGGCCCCCCGCTGCAAGGCTTCTACGGCCACCTGTTCATTGCCAGACCCTGTCAAAAAAACAACGGGGACATGGATGGCCTGTTGCTGCAGCCGCGAAAACATCTCCAGACCCGTGAGACCTGGCAGCTTGAAGTCGGTGAGGATCAGATCAAAACCCTGATCATGCACCCATTGCAGCGCCTCTTCGGCGCTTTGCGCCCAAACGAGTTCGACGATGATGTCACTGCGTTCCAGGGTGTGTTTAATGATGTAGTAATCGTGCTTGTTATCTTCTAGCAGTAAAATGCGGAGCGGGGGGGTATCCATAGGTGGGTTTTAAGGAAGTTCTGAAAGGGTCCAATAGAGATGGATAGCGCGTACGGCTTCGGCCAGTTTCTCAAAGTCAACCGGTTTTTGAATAAATGTGTTGCAGCCTATTTGATAACTGCGCAGCCGGTCGGCGTCTTCTTTGGAGGTCGTTAACATGACCACCGGAATGAGCCGCAGCGCCGGATCGGCGCGAATCTGCTGCAAACATTCAATGCCATCCATCACGGGCATGCGAATGTCCATCATGATGATGCCTGGATGCGGGTGCTTTTCGGGGTCGGCATACTCGCCAACGTGGCGCAGGTAATCCAGGCAGGCCTGCCCGTGCGGAACCACGAAAAGAGGGTTGGTGATGCGGTTAACCTCCCAGGCGCGTTTGACAAAGAAGACATCGTGTTTGTTGTCTTCGACCAGCAGGATCGGGAAATTGTGATTGATCACAGGTTTCTTCCTTCTTCAGGTTTGGGCAAGGTGAAGCTGAACTCGCTGCCTTGACCAACAACGGAGCGAACAGATACCTGACCGTTGTGTTCTTCGACTGCTTTCTGGACAATGGCCAGGCCAATGCCGGTGCCTTCATACTCATCCTGGGCATGCAGCCGCTGAAAGATGCCAAAAATTTTCTGCAGGTGCTGGCTGGCAATGCCAATGCCATTATCCCGCACGGTGAAGGACCAGGCAGAACCCAGATCGGCCCATTCGACATCAATGATAGGCGGGACGCCGGGACGCCGGAATTTGGCGGCATTGCTCAACAAGTTGATGAAAATCTGTTCCAAGCGTGTTTGGCGCGCCCAGACCGTAGGCGCATCAGTCGGCAGATGCAATGTTACTTCTTCTCCCCACCCCAGGCGGGGCACTATTCTCTCTAATAGCTGGGCGCAGTTGACCGGTCCCAATTCTACCTGGATCCGGCCAATCCGAGAATATTCCAACAGGTCTACAATTAAAGCGTCCATGTCCCGTGCGCTTTCGGCAATGCCGCGCACATATTCCTGTCCGGGACTACCTAATGCTGCCGCATAATCTTCTTCCAAAAACCGGCTGTAGCTTTGCAGCGCCCGCAGGGGAGCGCGTAAATCATGGGAAACCGTGTAGGCGAAAGCCTCCAGGTCTTTGTTAAGCGTGGCTAACTGCGCCGTACGTTCCTGCACGCGCCGCTCCAGGTCCAGGTTGAGCCGCTTGATCTCATCATGCGCCTGTTGTAGTTCATCGTGTTGTTGGCGCAGTTGTTCCACCAACTCTTGCTGTTCAGTCAGCAGCGCCTCGTAGCTGAAGATAAGGGCTGCCTGTTCGGCCAGCAGGGACAGCAGTTCCAGATCATCTTGATCGAACAGCGGCGCGCGCAGCAGAAAGACAAATAGCAGCCCCCAGGCCTGATCGCCAACTGTGATGGGCGCAACCAGTAAAGCGCCTGCGCCAAAGTGGCCGGCCAGACGCGCCTCTGACGGGGATAAATCGTCCAGGCGGCGCACAGTGACCGGCCGGCGGCTGCGCCATACTTTGCCGGCAATGCCGGCATCCAGGCTTAACTGGGTAACTGGCAAAGGTTGCGATTGATTGGCCAGAGACAACAAATTTTGTTGAGCAGCATTGCCGCGAGCCACCACCGCAGCAATGCCGCTAACAGCGCGCACTGCCGATTCACCCAGAATTTGACTCATGCTGGTGGCCCGCGCGGTCACGGATTGCCCCACGATCTCGTCGAGAAAGCGGCGCAGCTCGGCGTGCTGCCAGGCCAGGCGCAGCCAGCGCGGCGGCGCAAAACCTAAATAGTAGCTGACAGGGGCCAGGGCAAACAGCAGTAAAGCCAGGGGGGTGAACGAGTCGGTTAAATCGGGCCACAAAACCGTCACCCCAGCTATAATAATAATGGTGCCAAACAGCGTTGACCCCCCTGTGGCCAATATCAGGCGCCAACGACTGACGCCGCGCGCTTTCAACGCGCTGCGATAAAAAGCAGCAGTGGCGTACGTTTCCAGGAAACCAAAGTAGGCGATGGCGGTGACGATAAGCCAGAAAGGGCGGGGGGAGAAGGGGAGCAGCACGATGACTATCATGCTGAGCATGGCTATAAAAGAGCCAACCTGTATTCTGCGGGGGATAGGCTGGAATTGCTGCGCCAGGCGCAGCAGCAAGTAAGGCTGCGCCACTACGCTTACTGCGCCCACGACGTTCAGCCAGAGCCAGTTTGTGCCGGCAGGCAACGTCAACATAGCCACAACGGCGGCAATAGCTGCAAACATCAAGGCAATGTCCAGCCGCGTCCGATCCCGATGGCGTAAAAACTCCCCCAGGGTGATCAGGGCGATCAGCAGATAGAGCCAACGGATGATCGAAATCGCCGAGGCGACATTTTCGGGCATGGGTTAACTTCTCACCACTATACACCCCCCCTGATCTGACAGGAGGACGCATAATTATACGCCCGTACCCATGAGCGAAGCGCACCACAATGGGTGAAAACCTGCAGCGCAAACTATTCGTTTGCGTGGATAAACTGGCAGTTTGTCCCACATTGTTTGGGTAAATCGGACAGCCCTGTCCGATTTACCCAAGGGCCGTTAGCGGCTGCCGCGCACAATATAGCCAATGGCTACGCCTGCCCCCAGCAACATTAACCCGCCCAGAACCAGGATAATGATCGTCACCGTGCTGTTGTTAGCGCCGGCTGTATCTGCTGCGGTGGTCGCCGCTGGCGCGGTAGCCGCAGCCGCAGCCGCCACCGCCGTGGCGGCTGGCGGGGCAGTGGGCGCGGATGCCGTAGTGGGGGGAACGGGCGTGTTCGTAGACGCAGCCGTTTCCGTTGGCGGCGCGGTTTCTGTGGGGAGTGGCGTGGCTGTGGCTGCTGGCGTGTCTGTGGACGGTGGGGTTTCTGTAGCCGCCAGCGTTTCGGTGGCCGGCAGCGTTTCGGTGGCCGGCAGCGGTGTTGCCGTGGGAGTGACAGGCGTCTCCGTAGGCGGTACAGGCGTACTCGTGGGCGCATTAGGGTCGGGCGTCCGGGTCGGGGGCGGCGGCGGTGGGGCCACAGCTACCAGGCTGGCATTGTCGAAGTAGAGGTCGTTATGCTTGTTGTCGAAGTCCGGCGATGAACGCACGTAGACGGTGATCGTGCTGCTTTGCGCTTTCACGTCAATGCTCAGCGGGCACCACTGGTCAATGATGCAATCCATCGGCGCTTCACCTGACCAGATGACGGTGGGCGGGGCGCTACCGACCGGACCGGGCCAGGCTGCGCCCGTGGGGTCAATGCCAATGTGCAGCCGGGGGTTAGCCGGGGTGTTGGAGCGGCTGGCTTCATCGTCAATGGAGGACCACACTTGCGTCCAGATGGTCAGGCGGTAAGTAGTGGCGGAAGAGACGTTGAAGACCTGCTGGTACATGCCGGCATAATGCGACCGGAAAAAAGTAAAATACTGCTGCGCCCGTGCCCCATCCAGGACACGCTCTGGATTAATAAATCCCTCGGCTGGTTTGTACTCTGGTTGCGCCCAGATAGGCGTGTGGCTGACATCTTCTACCCACCACGGCGTCCATTCAGCGGCCATTTGAGCTGTGCCATATTGGGGCAGCCAGGCGGAATAAGGGCCTTCAAAGCTGGGGTTACGCAGCAAATTGCCGGCCTGGGCGTGTAC
>CAZDSN010000114.1:7915-9334 GCA_964507675.1 uncultured Ardenticatenaceae bacterium
CGCCGCTTTGGCCGGTTCAATCGCCCCTACGCCCAATGGCTGCCATTTGCCAGACAAATCGCCGCTGCGCAGGCGATGTTCCTTGCCGCCGCGCGCGTGCACCTGGTCAAACCCTGCTGGCTCAATAAACATGCGCTCTCCTTGCAGCAGCGCCAGCACCCCTTCTTGCCCGGGTTCGGAGCGGCGCAGAATACGGGATTCCTGCTCCACAATGTCATGTGGATCGTAATCCAGCGGTTCCGAATAAGTGGTGATGAAACCCTCGAAGTTGCGCAGTACTACTTTCCCTGGTGCCTGCGACACCACGTAGTTGGGCATGACGGGAATTTTGCCGCCGCCGCCGGGCGCGTCCACGACGTAGGTGGGTACGGCGTAACCGGACGTATGGCCGCGCAGTCCTTCAATAATTTCGATGCCGCGCGCCACTGAGGTGCGCAAATGGCCTGAGCCTTCCACCAGATCGCATTGATAGAGATAGTAGGGACGTACCCGAATCTTAACCAGTTCATGCACCAGTTTGCGCTGGATGTGCACAGAATCGTTGACGCCCGCCAGCAGCACACTCTGGTTGCCCAGCGGCACGCCCGCCCGCGACAACCGGTCGCAGGCCGCCGCCAGTTCCGGCGTGATCTCTTTAGGGTGGTTGACGTGGATGTTAAGCCAGAATGGGTGATATTGAGACACCATCTGGCAGAACTCTTCGGTGACGCGCATAGGCAAAAAGACGGGTACACGGGAGCCAATGCGGATGATTTCCACGTGGGGAATAGCGCGCAGGCGGGCCAGAATCATGTCCAGTAGTTTGGGGGCTAACACCATCGGATCGCCGCCAGAGAGCAGGACGTCCCGAATTTGCGGCGTGCTTTCGATGTATTCAATCTGGGCGTCAAACTCGGCACGGCTGAAAGTTTGCGTGGGGTCGCCGACGATGCGGCTGCGAGTGCAGTAACGGCAGTAGCTGGCGCATTGGGTGGTGACCAGCATTAAGACGCGGTCGGGATAGCGGTGTACCAGTCCGGGAACTGGCGAGTGCTTATCTTCCGCCAGGGAGTCTTCCATCATAGAATGAAAGGGCACCATTTCCTTGTCTGTGGGGATGACCTGGCGGCGCACCGGACAGGTAGGATCGTCGGGATCAATGAGGCTGGCAAAATAGGGAGTGATGTCCACGCGAAACAGCCCTTTAGCGCTCAAGGCTTTCTTTTCGGAAGCAGTGAGATTGATGACGCGGCCCAATTCTTCCACACTGTTCAAGCGATGGGCCATCTGCCAGCGCCAGTTCATCCACTCTTCATCGGGCACGTCAGCCCAATAAGGGGCACGGGTATATACTTTGTCCGTTAACGGCTGTACGGCTTTGGTCGCCATCTGTTATTCTCCTTCTTTGCACTTGGGCCAAACGTGAGCTTGGGCAAAACT
>CAZDSN010000115.1:0-9290 GCA_964507675.1 uncultured Ardenticatenaceae bacterium
TTCAGTTGAGGACATTGTCAGGGGGAAGAAATAATTAATGGGTGAATTTGTGAATTGTTGAAAGGCTAATTAAGCGCCGCTTCCTGGTGAAGCGCCGCTTCCCGGTGGAACACTGTTCCCTGATGGTTGCTTACATCCCCGTTAATAATTCACCCATTCAGCAATTCAACAATGAATGGTTATTCCTTCATTGTACTCACTTGAAACACACCCATTAGCAACCCATGTTATGGGGCTGCCCGGCGCATCTGGCGCAGCAGGGGCAGCAGCAGCAGATTAAGCACGCCCAACATGACGAACAGCCAGCGGAAATCAATCGTATCAATCAGGCCCGTGGTGGTGGCCTGCCCCAGGCCAGTTCCAATGTTAGAGATAGCCATAAAGGTGGCAAAAGTGGCTGCCCCCAGGCGTGGGTCGGCGTTGAGCATGGCCAGCGTCACAAAGATCAGCTCTATCGCCGCCAGACATATCCCCCACAACAACGTCATCACCAGGACGTTCTCCAACGAAGTGAAAGCGGCAATGCTGAACAGCGCCAGCGACAGCAGGCCAATAATGCCGAAACCGCGCGCCCAAATGGTGAACTTGCGGTCCAGCGCCATCACGGCCCCGCCACCCACTAACATGCCCAGGCCGCCCAAGGCTGCTGCATCCCCGACTTGCACCAGGCTCGCGCCCAACCCTTCATTGGCAAACAGGGCCACAATAGCATTGGCTCCATAAGCCACAAAAGAATACAACACGCCAAAAATCCCCAGCAGTATGATCTGCGGCTGCCACAGCGCCCGCACTGCGGCCCAATCGAAGGTGCGGGCAGGTGGACGCTCCGCCGGCTCGCGCACGCGCCATAACAGCAGCAGCGGCAGCAGCGAGAAGAGGGTGGCGGCGGCAAACACGATGCCCCATCCGAACTCTTCGATGACGCGGCCATAAGCTGAGGCCAGCATGACCAGCCCTAAGGAACGCCCCAAGACCATGCTGCCCTGCACCATGCCCACCTCTTCAGGCGGCGTCACGTCCACAGCTAACCCATCGGTGGTGGTGTCGTACAGCGCCACGCCGATGGCAATGAGGAACGTCACTGCCAGGAAAAGGGGGAAGTAGGTTACGGGTGGAATGAAGGATGCCACGGCCAGACTGCCGGCAGTCAGGCATAACCCCGTAATCATGTAGGGCAGGCGGTGACCGCGACCAAACAGGCTGACTTTGTCGCTGTACAGGCCGATGCCAATTTTGAGGATGAAGGGAATGACCAATAACCCATTGAGCCAGGCAAGTTGTAGGGCAGAAGCGCCAAAAGCGCGCAGATAGAGGTTATTGAAGACCAACACGTAGGCGAACAGCGCCCCCTGCACAAAGTAGAGCAGACCGAAGAGAGCCAGGCGACCAGAACGGCGATCAGTGATGGAGGTGGCAGCAGCCAGCATAAGGGAATATTCCTGTGGCGGTCAGCTGCCTCATATCAAGGCCGTCTGCTCAATTTGATCTAAGCGAAATGTGCGCTGCGCCTGGCGTAAATGGCAGAAAGCTACCAGATAGGTGACGCCCTCATATTGCGTGGGGTAGAGAGGGGTGATGGTGCGGGTGGTGCGCTGCGGTTCCCCCAGGTAGATAATGTTGAGCTGGCGGTTATGCTGGATGGCTTCGGCCACAGGTTCAGGCAAAGTCAGCCGCGGCGGCCGGGGCGTATAAATGGGACCGCCTTGGGCGTGCAATAAATCGCCGACGGTGTGCAGTCGCTGTCGCCCCAATTCATGGGACATTCGCTTCAGCACTTCAGCGGTGGTATACACGTCGGTTAGCGCCCGGTGTGCCTGCCCTACGCGCACGCCAAGCTGGCGGGCAATATGACCCAGGTTGTTGCGCCCAAAGTAGAAATGGCGGCGAGCCAATTGCAAGGTACACAACCAGGGGTTGGCGAGGGCGGCATTTGTTTCGGTGGGAGGGGTGTGGATGCCGGCAATATAAAACTCCATCCCCAAAAAGCTGGCGTCAAACGGCGCATTGTGCGCCACCAGCAGCGCCCCTTCACAGAAGGCCAATAGCTGAGGGCTTATCTGCGCAAAAGAAGGCGCATCCCGCAAATCCTGATCATAAATCCCATGCACGGCGCTGGCTTCAGGGTCCACCGCGCGGCCTGGATGGATAAGCTGGCTTATTTCCCCCACCTTCTGCCAGTTTTCCAGTCGCAGCGCGGCCACTTCCACCACACGGTGCCCCAGTTCCGGGTGCAGCCCGGTTGTTTCCGTGTCCAGCACCACCAGCGGAACTTCAGCCAATGTTTGTTCAGCCAATAACATCATTATCCCTGAGCAACTACCTTTGTTGGTCACACAATGGGACCAACTTGTCACATCATCACACCTTGATCATATGCTGTCTAAGGGGATATAGCAAAAGATTCGCCTAGGTGGACAGCACACGCAGGTCACCTGCCCAGGGTTCCAGGGCGATTTGCTGGTCGAGGAGGGTTATTTGTCGTGGTTGGTCGCTGCGGTTGAGCGCAACCAGGATGCTCTCACTCTGGTCGCTGCAAGTGTAGGCGTAGACAGCTTCATCCAGATAAACGGTCTTTCGCCTGCCGCGCCACAGCGCCGGGTGCTGGCGGCGAAAGTGGATGAGCCAGCCATAGAAAGCCAACAGGTCCTGATCCTGTTCTTCACCCCAGATCATGGGCAGGCGTGACTCTTCCATAATCACCCGCCCATCCGGGTGCTGCAAATCTTGATTTTGCGACAGTCCGGCTTCCGTGCCGTAGTAGACGATGGGGGGGCCAGCCAGCGTAAACTGGCATAAGGCCGCCAGTTTCAGTTTACGGGTGTCGCCGCGCGCCAGCCATAAGAAACGGTTCATGTCGTGGTTGTCTAGAAAGCTGGGACGGCTAAACGAAGGGGGAAAGAACGCTTCGTGCTGCGTCAGAAAGCTGTCCAACTGGGCCAGGCTCATCGTCTGAAAAGCGAAGGTGTCGCGCAGCGCCTGCAGCAGCAGAAAATCCAGGCAGCCATCCAGCCGCCCGCCATAGGTGAGCAGCAGCGTGGGGGATTCAATGATCTCCCCAAATATCCAGGCGTCGGGGTTAGCCGCCTTGACGGTGGCGCGGAAATCCACCCAGAAGTCGTGCGACGGGCCATGCGCGTAATCCAGGCGGTAGCCGTCGAAGGGGATTTCCGTCAGCCAGTAGTAGGCTGCTTGCAGCAGATAGCCGCGCGCGCCAGGGTCAGCCACGTTGACCTGGGGTAAATCTTTGACGCCAAAGAAGGTTTCGTAATCGTGGGGCCATGCTTTCCAACGATACCAACTGACGTAAGGACTGTGTGGATCGGACTGGGCGGCCTGGAAGGAGGCGTGACCGCTGCCCCAATGGTTGGCCACGAAGTCCAGCAGCACGCGCAAACCGCGACGGTGCGCTTCATGCACCAGTTCGCGGATGTCGTCCAGTGTGCCCAGGCGGGGGTTTACCTGGAAATAGTCGGTGGCGTGATAACCGTGATGCGTCTCATCGGGGAAGAACGGGTTGAGCCAGATGCAGTTGAAACCCAGGTCGGCGATATAGTCCAGTTTTTCGATGATGCCGCGTAGCGTGCCGCCATAGATGTCGCTCAGGCTGTTGACGGGATTCCAGTCGCGCCCTGCGCCTGGAGCAAACCGGTCAGGCAGCACCTGGTAGATGATGGCCGCGCGGCTCCATTCAGGCGGTTGGGCATTGCTCACCTGATAAGCGTAAACGGCACTCTCGCTGTCCCTTTCGTCAGTGGCGGGAATGGGATCGCCGCCGTGGGCCGGATAGGCGTGGATGGTGTACCGGACAATCGTTCCTTCGCTGTATGCCGGCAGCGTGCCCTGCCACACCTGTTGATACTGCCAGTTAACCAGGTCCCATTCAGTGCGGGTCCACTGCAAAAGGACCTCGGCAACGGCGGGCTGTGTCAGGTAGCAGACGACGCGGCCAATGGGATGGGGGAGAGCTACCGTAACGGTAATGGGCAGTTCCTGGCCCGGCGGCGGGGGCGTGGGGTGGCGGTGGCGCACGCCGCGGCGCTGCGCCTGATCTTGCGCCTGGCGTTGCGGCAGGTTGGAGAGGGTGCCAAAGATGAATTCTTGCATGGTTTCAGGGCGTAAGTTGAATGATGGTGGTGCTGAATGCCGGCAGCGTCCCATACGGTTGGTACTCGTTAAAACCGCCCTGGGCATTGGGCGTGAGCAGCGCAGGCGTTTCTTCGCCCAAAAGGAGGGTGGTGGACGTGGCTGCCGGCAGTGGTCCAGCCGCCAGCGTCAGCCGGTATTTGTCATCGTCATCATCGCTGAAGTTAATCAGTACCAGCAGCGCCTCGGTCTGGCTGTGGCGCAGGTAAGCGTAGACGCGCGGCGAATTCGTCTCTACAGGCAGCCAGTCGCCAATGCGCAGCGCCGGGTGGGCGTTGCGCAGTTGGATCAGGCGGCGGTAATGGTTCAGCAGCGAGTCAGGATCTTCGTTCTGCAAAGAGACATTTCGCGCCTCGTAATCGCCTGCTGGCGCGCGCCACGGAGTGCCCGTGGTAAAGCCCACGCGGTAGCTGCTGCCTTCCCACGGCATCGGACGACGAATGTCTTCGTCTGGTTTCTGACCTTCCAATCCAATCTCTTCCCCATAATAGACAAAAGGGACGCCCGGCGATGTCAATAGCCAGGATGCGGCCACGCGGGCTTTGTTTTCGTCGCTGTCTAGCTGTGTCAGCACCCGGTTCTGGTCGTGATTGGTGAGAAAGGTGGCGTATTGGCCAGGCGGGAAAGCCGCTACCACTGCTTGCTGTTCTTTGCCCGCCTGAATGCCAAAACCGCTGTCGGCGCTGTTTAAAGCTGCCCGCGCCAGGTCGAACTGGAAAGCAATATCTACTTCATTTCCGGTGTAACGCAGCACCTGCTGCGTTGAGGTCCAGGCTTCGCCAACAGTGAAAGCGTCCGCCGCCACGCTTTTGTAAAACGTATAATAAGCTTGTAACCAGGCGTGTGTGGCTGGCGTGTTTTCCTGCGCCTGTGCCTGCTCCACCATGTGCTTGATGGCGTCCAGACGGAAGCCATCTACTTCCATCTCTTCCAGCCAGAAGCGGGTGACGTCCTTCATTTGAGCGGTCACAGCCGGGTTTTCATAGTTCAGGTCTGGCATGCCGGACCAGAATATGCCGTAGTAGAAACCAGAGGCGGTGCGATGCCAGACAGTCTGGCCATCTGGACCACGATAGTTGGGAGCTGTATCTGACCAGATGTACCAATCGCGCCTGTCAGAATTGGGATCGCGGGCGGCTTCAAACCAGGGGTGCTCGACGGATGTATGGTTGAGCACCAGGTCAACAATGACGCGAATGCCGCGCGCATGCGCTTCTTCTATCAGGCGTTGAAAATCCTCATTGCTGCCGTACTCTGGCGCGACCTGGTAATAATCTTCTACATCGTAGCCATGATAGCTGGTGGCTTTCATAATGGGCATCAGCCAGATGCCCGTTATGCCCAGGTCACTGGTGGTCGCTGGGTCGCCGTCGTTCAGGTAGTCCAGCTTTTTGATCAGGCCATTGAGATCGCCAATGCCGTCTCCATCTGTATCGTAGAAGCTGCGCACGAAGATTTCATAGAAGACAGTATCGTTCCACCAGGGAAGACCTTCTGTGCCCTGGACGAGCAGTTCGTTCGCCGGCAAACTCCCCGCAGAGATGTCTGTGGGGGCAGCGGATAGGGTTGGATAGGTGGTGGCGGGCAGGGTGGCTGCCGGCAGTTTGGCCTCACTGCCGCAGGCCACCAGCAGCCAGGTGAACAGGAAAGCAGCCATTAAGCGCAGGTATCTCATGGGAGGTACTCCTAACAGCAGCGCCCGATGTGTCCGGTTGGTCACATCGGGCGCTGTAGATGTCAATCACGAGTGGCCGCTGCCGGGTGTTAACCTTTAACAGCGCCCTGAGTCAGACCGCCGACAATGCGGTCTTGTAGCACCAGGTAGATAATCATAACGGGCAGCGCTGCCAGCAGCGCGCCGGCGGTAAACACCCCCCATTTTTGAGAGAACTGGCCGGAGGTGAAGATTTGCAGACCCACCATGATGGTGTACTGCTCGGTGCTTTTCAGCAGCACACGGGCCAGCAGGAAGTCGCCATAGGTTCCAATGAAGCTGAGAATAGCCACGACAATGAGGATGGGGCGCAGCAGCGGCAGCAGTAGCATGGTGAAGGTCTGCCAATGGGTGGCGCCATCCACCATGGCGGATTCATCAATGTCGCGGGGGATGGAGTCAAAGAAACCTTTCATCAGCCAGATGTTGACGCCCATGGCCCCGCCCATGTAGACCAGGATCAGGCCGGCGTGGGTGTTGAGACCAAAGGTGGGCACAACGTCGCCGATCTGCGAGATTAGCAAGAAAATAGCCACGATCGCCAGAATGCCGGGGAAAACCTGGATCAACAGGATCATTTTGAGCAGGTTGGTGCGTCCCGTGAAGCGCAGCCGGGAAAAGGCGTAGGCCGCCAGGGTGGTGATGGACACTGACAAAATCGTGGAAATCAGGGAGATTTTCAGGGAGTTGAAGTACCAGCGCCAGTAGGGAAAGACGGGATTGTTCACCAGTTCCCGATAATTGTCCAACGACGCATTGCGGGGGATTAGCGTTTGTGTGGCTAGTGAGTCTGACGGGTTGAGCGAAGCAGACAGGGTGAACAGGACAGGAAAGGTGGCAAAGAAGATAAGGACGAGCGCAATAGCCCAACGAATGCCGATATCCAGGCGCTTGCGCTGCTTCAAGGACATGTTGGAGCCTTTAACAACTGTGCTAGACACTTTCGCTTACCTCCTCCCACATCTGGGTCCACCGGAACTGAGCCAGAGTGATGGCTGCCACAATAACGAAGATGACGATAGTGATCGCTGAGGCCAGACCATAGTCTGCCCCGCGCCCGCCGGCAAAGGCCAGGTTGTAGACATAACTGATAAGAATGTCTGTGTGGCCGGCACGGCTGATTGTGCCGGCAATGGGCGGCCCGCCGTTGATAAACAAATAGATCAGGTTGAAGTTGTTGAAGTTGAAGGTGAAAGAGGCCACCAATAACGGCCCAACCGCTACCAACAGCAGTGGCAGCGTGATCAGGCGGAACCGCTGCCAGCCATTAGCCCCATCTACTTCGGCGGCGGCGTAAATATCTTGGGGAATGGCCTGCAGCGCGCCGCTGCATATCAGCATGAAATAGGGATAGCCCAGCCACAAATTTACAATCAAAATAGCGGCTTTGGCCCACCATTGGTCTGTAAACCAGGGGGGCGAAAAGCCTGTTAAATCGGAAATAGCCCCGTTGATGACACCCACATCCGGGTTCATCAACCCGCGCCAGATGAGAATGGTGATCAGGCTGGGGATGGTGTACGGAATGAGTAAGAAGGATTGGATGACCTTCTTGCCCGGAAATTTTGGGTCATTAAAGAGATAGGCGATGGTCAGACCCAGGGCGAAAGTGAGCACAACGCTCAAGAAGGCAAAGGCGAAGTTCCAGGTAATGATGCGCACCAATGGGCCGCGCAGCGCCGGACTGGTGAAAAATCGCTGGAAGTTCGAAAACCCAACCGTCGTCTCGAAGCCGGGGATAAGCGCCTGCCCACTGGTACGTCCGGTAAAAGTGCCCTCAATGGGATCAAAAATCTCTCCCGTTTGCTGGTTAACGAGAGTGTCTTGCGTCTCATCGTAGACGTATAACCGCTCCCGCTGGCTGGCTGCGTCCGTCGTGGTGATCTGGACGATACGATCCTCTGCGCCAAATCGCAGCACCCCCAGTTCGTTCATGTAGCGCAGCACGGTCAGGTTATTCAGGCGGTCGTACCCTTCCAGAGTAACAGGGATGCCATTCTCGTCAAACTCACCCACGCCGGCTTCGCCTGCTGCCGGTGCTGTAATAACCTCGTCTGGTTTAGCCAGCAGGCCCGGGCTGCCTTCCTGCTGCAGCCACAGCGCAAAATCCCCTTCCGGCGAGCGGAACGCCGTCCAGGTAAATGCCGCGCGACCTTCAGGCAAGTAGGTCTCATTTTCTAATTGGGTGATGGCTTGTTCTTTGGCCAGTAGATGCCCGTCGCCAAAGTTGGTGAAGGCGACATAGATGGTAAAGAAGATGGGGTAGATGGCGAACAAGATCATCATGGTCAGACCAATAACCATCCACCGAATGGGGTAGGCTTCCTTGCGCAGCAGCACCCAGGTCCAGAGCACGGCCACAGCGGCGATGACCACTGCCAGATAAGGAACGCCTCTACTCCAAAGATTGAGAGCCAGCCAGCCGGCGCCCACATCAACGACCAATACGATCAGGCTGCGCAAGATCGTGCTGGTTGTTGAGGGGCTCCCAGACAATGCCCTTTTTTTGGCCCCTGCGACATCAAAGGTACTCATTATCCCTCCTTGATCATCAGCAGACGTCTAAAGTATTACTAAAGGTGCGACGCGCTCTTCAGGTACATCGCCCCCCTACAGCTAATATACGCCAGACAGCGGTTATAAAAAAAGAGGACAGGGTGTGTCCCTGTCCTCTTTTTTAGGAGCTTTCGTTTACTCGCCGACCGCGATGGTCAAGATGTTGGTGGCGGAGTCGTAGGTGAAGGTGACGGGGCCGTCGGCGGGAACAGAGAACTTGTAGTTGTCGCCGTCCTGCTTGCCGTCAACGCCATAGTTGAGAGCCCAACTGCCATCGAGGGCTACTTTGCCTTCGTACTCGCCAGTCGGAATGGTGAAGGTGCCAGAGAAAGTGCCGTCGCCATTGTCCGTGAGCGCTGAACCTTCGCAGGCCGGGTCCCAATCGCCCTCGCAGACGCCAGCAGCGAGTTGCCATGAGCCGGGGACGTTGACCATGCCAGCCAGGGCGCCCATGATCAGGCCGCGAATTTGTGTACCAGCCGTTGCCAGGGCATTGGCGGGTGTATCGTCGCCGTTCAGAATCAAGGTGAATGCGTCACCCCAAGAACCCCAGACGGTACCCATTTCGGGAATTGCCGGCATGGGAACCGCATTAGCCCCGGCAGCGCCAAACGCAGCCAGGTCGGGATCGGTGATGGCGTCATAGACAGGGGCAAAGGCGGAAGGACGGTTACCGGCATCCTGCAACGCTTGCATAGTAGCCTCAGTAGCCACAAACTCGGTCAGGAAGGCCTGCGCCAGCAGAATGTTTTCACTGAGCGCGTTAACCATAAAGCCCTGGACGCCCAGGAAGGACTGCCCGTCGTCGGGGAAGGTGCTGATAGCATAAGGAATGCCAGATTCGCGAATGCGGTCTAACGCCCAGGGGCCAGCCATC
>CAZDSN010000116.1:0-9232 GCA_964507675.1 uncultured Ardenticatenaceae bacterium
GACCCTTTGAGCACCTCGTATAAATCCTCAATGGATTCATTCGCCGCTTTTTCTCCCTGTTCCGGGTGACCGCCGGCTCCCAAACCCCGCGTAGACTTTTCGCCAATGCGGATGCGGGTGGGCGCTGCGGACAGCAGCAGCGCTTGTGAGTCGGTGTTGACGGCAATGAAATCAACGCCGCTGACATCAGCCTGAATCATGCGGTTAACGGCATTACTGCCGCCGCCGCCAACCCCTACGACGCGGATGCGGGCAAAGTTTTCCATGTTTACCTCTCGAACCATGTCATCCTCTCTGTATTCCTGCGAACGGGTATTACTTGACCTAAAACAGGGTGGCCTTGTTGCCTGGGCGCGGGTCGTAATGGTTGGCAAACTGCTCCAGGGTGGTTTTGTCTACCAGCCATTTATTGCCAAACTTAATTGCCGGCAGTTTCCTCTGCCGGATCAGTCGCCTGACGGACTCAGGATGGATGCGCAGCCGCTCACCGATCTCGTCAACGCCAGCGTAGTTCTCTAATAGAAATTCTTTACTCATGATACCATGCGGGATATTACAACAATTATGATTATTGTGATAATACAACAAAATTCTAATATGTCAAGTAGGGGAGGATAGTCAATCTGGTTCTGAATGGCTGCCGGCAATCATGTGCAAAAAGGCGATAAATTGCTCTACGTCGCGCACAAATGCTTCGACAACAGACATGGCTTCCTTAACAAGCGGCGTCATTTTGCCCCATTCCAGACTGAAACCGTACTCGATAATTAGCAGCTTCAGCCGCACAAAGTTGTCCAACTCGGCAGCCAGTTCATCCGCTAATTGGTCAGGCTTAAACCTGCTCATATAAAGGCTTTCCTTCAGCCAGCACGCGCTCCCGTAATTGTTTTGGAGCCGTGTCCAGGTCAATCAAGTCAACAGGGAATTCCGTTTCATGTTCCAGGAAATTGAGCGCTTTGTAGAAGTTCTCTGCCGGCATTCCCTGCACCGCCAGATCAATATCCGTCTCTGGCGTGAGCTCATTCCCCCAGGCTAGTGAGCCAAACAACCACACCGACTGCGCCCCAAAACGCTCCACAAGCAGCTTACCCAGTCGCCGCGCTTCGCCCGCAATTGCCCTTTCAACATCAGCGCCCCGTTTTGCTTCTGTTTCGGAGAAGGCAAAAGTAAAGTCAAGCGTTAGGGGTCGGTCCCGACTGAGAATAGGATAGAGTCGTTGGCCGATTTCGCGCTGCAGCCTGAACAGCCCCTGGTCGCCAGGATCGTTTTCCCAGGGAATACGGACTGTAACTGTAACTTTGTTTTTGGTACGCCAGGTTGGATGACGTTTGTCTAAATCAGCGATTGCTTCATGTACCAGAATCCAGCGCCCTGTTCTGAGGCCAACATCCCAGACCATCAAGACCACTGGCAGAGCAAAGGCTTCCCAATGTAGCAAGTCCTTGACTTTAACGGAAAAAGACAGGTAATTACCCCGCTGCCTGTCAGTCAGATTCGTCACGCTTTTTAACTGCATATGGAACGTGACTCCTGTAGCCCGACCTTTGTGGTAGATGTGTACCAGAAAATCCTCTCCCAGGTCTTCGGATGGCGGTGTCAGTATCCAACCGAATGACTCCAGGCGTTCGGCTAACTGGTGGCGGCTTTGGCGTTCTTGCTGTTTTTGCGGTGATAATCGCGTTGGGGCAACCATATCGTACAGTGTACACCACTCCGTCAAATGTTGAGAGAATGACAGGTACTATTCTAGCAAGATACCGCAGATGGAGACGAGGGAGTGGTCGGCATCGTCGGCGGGGCAGTGTTGGTAGGCGATTTGCTGCCCCTGGGTGGCTTCCAGGTAGCGCAGCAGCAGGTAGATGGGGGCAAAGCCGCAGATGCGGTTGCGGTCTTGAATGCCGGCAATTTCCCCATAAAACTGCGCCGCATCCCCCGCCATAATGGCCTCTAGCAAACGCCTGTCGCTGTGCATCAGCGCCGTCCGCTGCGGCTGATCCATCACAAAATTATCTCCAAAAGCCGGGCCGACGTGGGCCAGATCAACCGAGGCTACCGCCACGACTTTTTTGCCTACACTTTCTTGTTGCAGCACTTCGATGAAACGATTCAGCCGTTCATCCTGCTCTGGATGTCCTCCATTCATTACAAACCGCTGAAATGACCCTACCAGTATGGGAATCATGGGGCATGGCTCCCTGCCGGCAAAGGTGTGATGCAGCCAGATTGCCGACAACTCCACTGAATGTTCCTGGCGATGATTTAACTCAGTCGCAAAGGCGATATCGTCACCAACGGCTGCCGCCAGTTTGCCGATCAGGACCGTGTCGGTGGGCAGCACCCCAAACGGTGTGGCGTATGGTTTCTCCGTCAGCGTGATCGCCTGACCGCCGTTATGATCCGTGCCCAAAATGAGAACCAGGTCTGCTTCCTGCACGGCGGCAGCGGCGTGCATCCACGTTTGCGCATAGACAGTCCCGCCGCGCAAATAATCAATATGGGGCGAGATGATGCCGCGCCCTCGCCAGGCCATTTCGTCTGTCTGGTCAGGTTTCACGTCAGCCATGAATTGGGCGAAATAAGTGCGTAAATCAACGGCGGCAGCCGGGTAGCTCAAGCCGGCCAGCGCGGGCGGGCGATGTGGCTGCGCACGATAGTGGGCTAATAAAGCCGTTTCTGCGGCCCTAGCCCGTTCATTATGCAGTAGACAGGCTTCATCCAGGTGAGCCAGCGTGTCGCTGACGATGTCCAGGTCAACTGGCAGACCCAGGTGTTGGCTGAAGTCGCGATGGATTTGGGAAAGTGTGCGTGTGCCATCACAGAAGAGGAGCATTTGAGCCAGGGCCGTGGGGAAGATTAACTGTTGTGGGCTGAGTTGCAGTGGATCGCGCAGCAGCCACATTGGCTGCCCTTGATGAAATACGGGTTGAAAATCCAGGTGACGAAGGATAGGCTTATGGGGTAAAGACATGGCGTGTGATTAGATACGGGTGTTGTTCAATGAGCATGAATTGACAATTGCGCTGATGGCAGTACACAGTAAACTGTGGCCTTGTGAGGCACAGTTCTAAGGCAACAACGTTACTTGACATGGAGGTAGAATGCAAACAGGCCAGAAACATTTCCGGTGGTTGGTGATTATGTGGTTGGCGTTGGGTATGGCGGCGTTGGGCTGTCGCTCCAGCGCCGCGCCTGCGGCGGAGCCCACGACAGGCGCACCTGCGCCGCTGCTGGTTACGCCAACGACTGCACTACGGGCCACGCCGACATTGGCCGCCGCCATACCCCCAACCGCTGCAGCTGGGATTGACACAGCTACGACAGCTCCGACTAACGGCGTGGGCCTGCGCAGTATTGGCGATCCCTACATGCCCGAACTGGGTAATCTGGGGTACGACGTTGAACAGTATACGCTTCGCTTTGAGCTAGACCCGGCCGTTCGCTTCATCCGTGGCGAGGCGACCCTTGTCGCCCACAGTCGCCTGGACCCGCTGTCACAGCTTTCGCTCGATTTCATTGGTTTCACCATCACTGCGTTGACGGTGGATGGAATGCCAGCCACCTACAGCCGCGATGCGCGCAAGCTGATCATTGATTTGCCCTTTGCCAAACTGGCAGGGACGTCGCTGGTTATCCATGTGGCTTATGAGGGAGAGCCACAACCCCTCTCCTCACCCTACATTCCTGCCGCCGAGACGTTGGGTTTTAACTACCCCGGCGATGGCACACTGTTTGCTTTTTCTGAACCGGACGGGGCGCGAGCCTGGTTTCCGGCAAATGACCATCCCCGCGACAAGGCCGCTTTTCGCCTGGAGTTGAGCGTTCCCACCGGGTTAACCGCAGTGGCGAATGGCCGGCTGGTGGCACAGCAGGAACTGGGAACACAGACACGCTTTATTTGGGAGCATCATTATCCCATGGCGCCCTATCTGGCAGTGGTAGCGGTTGGAGATTACGTTTTGTTGGAAAGCGTGGCGGATAATGGAACGCCGCTGCGCCATTACTTGTTTGCTGATTCCGTGACCACTTTTCAAGCGTATGCCGGGATCAACGAAGCCGCCCTGGCCTGGATGAGCGAACTATTTGGTCCCTATCCCTTTGAAACATATGGTTACGTGACCGTCAACCTCCCTGGCCTGTCTATGGAAACGCAGACCCTCGTCCTCCTTTCCACACAGATGCTGGGTAAAAAGACGATGGTGCACGAGATGGCGCACATGTGGTTTGGCGATTGGGTCAGCCTGGATTCGTGGGGCGACATGTGGCGCAATGAAGGCTTTGCCACTTACGTGCAGTTCATGTGGGAAAACCGGGACGATCCGGAAGGGTTGGAGTTGGAAATGGCCGGGGTGGCGTCTGCCGTTGCCGGCAATAACAACGATTATCCATTGTCTGAACCGCCGGCGTCGTCCCTGTTTGGCTTTGAGACCTATTTCAAAGGGGCCATGTTGGCGCACGCATTGCGGCAAGAGGTGGGGGATACTGCTTTCTTTAACGGCTTACGCGCTTATTTTGCTCGTTATGGCGGTGGTACAGCTTCCCAGGCGCAGTTTCAGGCGGTGATGGAGGAAAGCGCCAACAAATCGCTGGACGCTTTCTTTGCCGAATGGCTGGAATGAGTCCGCCTTACTCCATCAATCCTAAGAGGCGGAACAGTGGCTCTAGAGGACCGTACAGCGTGTCAGGATGGTAGGCGTCTAGCCAGAACACCGTTGCCGCACAAATAACCAACAGCAGAAATACAACAATGGCGCAAGTCAGCCAGGAGCGACGACCCGTTCTGGCCGCTGGCGGGGCGGGTTCAACCATGGGCGGCGGTTGGAATGTGGCCACCGGCGCCGCAACTGGCGACTCGAACTCCATGGGCATAGCCTTGTATCGTGACGGCGGCGCTTCATACAATTTGCCTTGCGCCAACAACTCTAATTCTGGTGGACGGGAGGGGAGGGTTCCGGCGCGGCCCGCAACCGGCGGCTCCACCGGTGTGTTGTGATCGAGCGTCGTGCGCGCGTGAACGGCGGTGGCTGCGTTTGCCAGCGTTTCAAATACAATCCGCACACTCTCCCCCAATTGAATGACATCCCCATTCACTAGCAAAACACGCCCTGTCACCTGCTGTCCATTCACATATGTCCCGTTGGTGCTGTTCAGGTCTTCCAGTAAAAAGCCGGTTCCCTGGGGGATGATGCGCGCATGGCGGCGGGAGATTTCTGGATCGTTAAGGACAATATTATTTGTCGCTTCGCGTCCCAACGACGAAGAGACTGTTCCCAGGTTGATTATTTGCCCCGGATTCGGGCCAGTTTGAACCACCAGCCGGGCAGAATAGACATTCATGCGAAACTCCTTTTTCCAGCGGAAGCAGTGCCACTGGTTTTCAGCCGGCAGTATAAAGTAAACCGGTAATTTGTCAATTTGCGCGGGCAGCGGCAAGGTGACAAGATGCCAGAATCACTGTATGATCCTGTCTGGTAAAGTAGACTGGTCAGCAGGTCACGCGCCAGTCTTATACGGGTAGACAAATCGTGCCAAAAGCGTCTAGTAACGCCAATCCACCTCTGACCATGGGAGAACGACGATATGCAAGAGCAAGAAATTCAAGAGCAAGAAGACATGGCTCCTGGCTTTTGGTCCAAATTGGGACGCGGCGTCTGGCGTGTTATCCGTTTCGTGCTGCTACTGGTCATTTTATCCGCCCTGGGCGCTATCCTGGTGCTGGGCGGACAACGGATTATTGGCGAAGTGAACCGCTCATTTGACAACATCAACAAGCGGTTTGACATTCAAGGCCAGCAAATTGAGGGCTTGCAAAGCGACATAGACACCCTACTGCAAGCAGATGCCGCTGCCGCTGAAGCGCTGCGCGCCCTACGCCTGGACATGACGCGGCAGGCCAGCCAGCAGGAAGATCAGGCGGAAGCGGTTGATGCTCTCCGACGAGACCTGGCAACTGACCTGGCGCAGCAGGCTGACTGGCTGGCTACCTTGACAGCGCATGTGGCCGAGAATGCGCAAACAGCGGCTGATTTAGGGGGGTCCATCGTTACTTCGCAGAGCGATATTAATGAGAACGTTCGTCGCATAGACGACCTGGGCCGGCAGTTAACGCAAAATCAGGCAGTGGCGACCAACGAACTGGCTACGCTGCGGGCTGAATATGCCACCCCCGATGAAGAGGTAGCGGCTGTCATGGCCTCGCTGCGCTACTTCCGCGTGTGGGAAGTGATAGCGCGCTCCCGGCTGCGCCTGGCTGAAAATAACCCTGGTCTGGCGCAAACGGATGTAGACCTGGCGCTGGCTATGGTAGCTGATTTAAGTGCAGTGGATGTAAATGTCGCCATTGAGTTGGCGGCTGTGCGCGAACGGTTGGCGCTGGCCGCGGCAAACTTGCCGGCAGACCCCGTCTCTGCCGCGCGTGATCTGGAAGCGGCCTGGGAGCTGCTAGACCGTTTGCTGGGGTTGCTACTGATACCGCCACCGCCGTCCACTGCCACGCCCACAGTTGGGGAAGTAACCCTGACCCCGCCACTGACCACGCCGACGCCTTTGCCCGCTACCCCAGCGCCAACGGTTACAGCCACGCCAACCCCGTGAGATTACTCGTCCACGAGGCTTTGCCAGACACGCTGGCGGGTTTCTTCATCTTCAAACGTCAGGTAGATGGTTTTACGTACCGGCGGCGGCATCTCGTCCGGGTGCACGAAGTATGCCCGCTGTACCTGCGCATAGCGTGGTCCCCAGGTGGAGCCAAAGGTCACAGCCAAAGTGGGCAGCGGTTGGGGACCAAAAATTAGGCGCCCTGATTCAATTTTCTGCACATCTCCCCGATTAATGAATTCATACCGGTATCGCTTGGGAGCAATGGCTACCATAATGGCATGATCTCCCAGGGCAACGCGCCATATTTGGGCGGTACGCAGGAACATGCGGTCTTGGCGATCGGCGATGCTGAACACGCCAGTGGCCCGCACCTTGATTTGCTGTTCGGCAGGCAGATAGACCCGGGTAGTTGGTGGGGAAGTATTGTCCGGGCGAAAGCGTGTGTAACCCGCGCGATGCACAACGTTCCACAGCAGTTGTAAGAGCAGCGTCAGCGCCAGACCTACCAGGAGCAGCGTCAGGCGGCGTGTCACGACCAGGCCAACCAGACCGGCCAGAAGGGGCGCTCCCCGCACCAACAGACTGCGGCGTATGCCCACCAATCGCTTATGGTCATTGACGAAAACAAAGGCAAAGAGGTGGCCGAGAAGGTTCATGATGTCCTCAGTTTTTATGCCTGACGCTGCAAAACGCCAACCAGATGGAGCTGGAATTGGGTAGGGATAAGTTCTTCCAGGCGGCACATGAGGGGGAAGAGAGCCGGCCAAAATCCCCAATAACTTGGATCAGGAATAATAAACAGTGATGTCAGGCGCAGCCCTGCCTGGCGACCCAGTTCCGCCAGCGCGGCTGGAGTATTGGCGCGATAGTAAGCCGGAAACGTATCCCCTGCCGCGCGGCCATATAGCTGGCTCACCAACCGCGTCTGCAATCCCGACAACCGCCCAATCCAGCGGTTAAGCTGGATTAAGGGGTGCCAGCGGTGGGGCGTGATAAAGATGAAGCATCCGTCTGGCCGCAGCACGCGCCCTATCTCGCGGAAATCCTGTGCCGGTTGGTGCATGTGTTCCAGCACCCAACTGGCCGTAATGCAGTCAACTGAACCGTTTGCCAGGGGCAAGCGGCGACTGATAGCCGCGATTCGGGGCAGGTGGGGCAGGCGGTGTTCTCGCAGGGAGTCAAGGTCACTATCCACCCCCACCATGTGCCCTACAGGATGATCCAGTTGTTCCACCAGACCGCCGCGCCCACAACCCAGGTCCAGCAAAAGGCTTTGCGGGCGCAGATGTCTCTGCACCAGAGCAGCGTACTGTTCCGTAGCCGGCTGCCACTCTGGATGGCGGCGTTGATATTGTTGGCGTAGGGCGTTTTGTTGGTCCAGCGTGAGCATCAATCTGTATCCCTAAAAATGGCCGGTTTAACGGAAGCTGCCGGCAATAATAGGCCATGTACCATAACTCTGTCCACAAATTCTCTCAGACGGCGCGTTTACCTCCCTGTTGAGACTATCCCCTGCCTGAAACGTGCCTTAAATACAGCAATATCCGCAATCAGGCGCAAAAATCCACAAGTATACGATACCTGAAGCTAAAACAAGCTAACAGGCGCAAATAGCCAGCAAATTCTGACCGGCCCCCACCCATACACTGTCAGCAATGAAACTGAAATGGGTGATTTTGGTGTCGGGCTAGCAGGGACAGAAACGCTGGAAACACCTTCAAGACAATATCTAGCTCCCCCTTCCGACACAAATCGCCACCAGAACAATATCAACCTGACGGCGAATCCGGCTGCGCGGCAATTCGATCCCATATCTGCCAGATTGAAAAGTCTCGTAGGGAGAAAAGTCGGAGGGAAAAGGGGATAGATATAATGAACCGTAATAAATTCTATCGTGCCGTATTGTTAGTCTGGTTGGCTACGCTGTTGGCATTTCCAGCGTTGTCCCGGGTAGCGACTCAAATCGAAGCCCACGACCAGACCCCACCTGCTACGAGCATAGCCTGCACCACCGGCGGCGGTTCGAGTAACGATTGCGGAGGCGTGACAGGCGGTGGCGGCGGTTGATTTGCCGGCGACTGATTTTGGAATTTCCTCACCTCGTGCCATAAGCGGGTGAAAGGGGGTGGAAATCAAGCCTTTGGTTTCCACCCCCTGTGCCTCCCCTGGTCACTATCCGTTGACAAGCTCCCTGAGAAGTCCAACCCCCAAAACGGGGAGTCATGAAGGCTGATAGGGAGACGGGCGCGCCAGGTGTTGTTTTGCTGTTTGGAGATAGTTCAGGGGATAGTCTGGCGGGAGTGGATGGGAGTCGAACCCACCGCCGCTTGCTCTGCGCAACCGGTCACTGATTTTGAAGACCAGGGCATCCACCGGGATACAACCACTCCCCAGGTCACTTAACTATAACGAATGCCGGCAACCACGGCAACTGCTGCCCGCTACTCCCACAATTCGCCATGGGGATGCAACGCTGCGCGTCGGAACCAACTCCGTCACATTTCCAATTGGTTGGAGACTTGACAGCTTTGCTCCCTTTAGATAGAATCCGCCTTACCTTTAACACAACGCTTAACCGTGTGCCGGGATAGCTCAGTTGGTAGAGCACTGCACTGAAAATGCAGGTGTCCCCAGT
>CAZDSN010000117.1:0-9135 GCA_964507675.1 uncultured Ardenticatenaceae bacterium
GCGGGCAGCCTACCCGCCCTATGTTAGCCAAAAATCCTCTGCTGCAACTCCCAAAGTAAAATATACCCTATGCTTTTTGACCAGGGGCAAGCTCAAGGCTTGCCCCTGTTTTTTATGGACGATGAATGTGAAGAGAATCCTGGTTGTAGACGATTACTTTGAGATGCTCTCCTTTTTGCGCTCCATGCTGGAGTTGTCAAACCAGGCCTATCGCGTCGTGGGGGTTCCCTCTGCCGAAGAAGGGATGCTGGAGTTACAGCAGAAGCCCTACGATTTGCTGATCACGGACCTGCGTTTGCCTGGTATTAGCGGTTTTGAGCTGGTACGGCGGGCGCGGCGACTGCGTCCACACATGCCCGTCATTATGATTACCGCGTATACTTCCGATCAGGGACATCAAGAAGCCGTGGATTTGGGCATTTTTCGCTATTTTCGCAAACCGTTAGATACTGATGAATTGTTAGCTGCCGTCAATGCAGCGCTTTATGGCGCAGACCTGCCAGCTGCTGCCCCTCCCCCTGCTGCCGCTGCGCCGCCCGCCCCGGCCAACGATGTTGCCCGTCGCCTGGCGGTGCTGCGGGCGGACACAGCCGCGGCCCAGGTGGCCCTGGCTCGCATGGATGGGGAACTTGTGCACGATACAGGCGGGCGTTTGAGCCAGGACATGCCCCGTCTCGTGGCGTCCATTGCCTCTATTATGGCTGGCAGCTATGAGTTGGCTCGCCAACTGGGTAGCAATGACCCGTTCACCATGCAATATCAGGCGGGACAGAGCGTGGACGTTTATAGCGCTAACGTGGGCACTGATTATCTGATTTCCATTTTTCTGGATGCCAATGCCCGCCGTGGCCGGATTGGGACTGTCTGGGTGTTTGCGCAGCGGGCTGTTAATGATCTCTTACGGCTGCTCCCTCCCTTGACCGCTGTACCCCAACCGGAACCGCCACCATTGGTCGCTCCAGAGCCGCCTGCCCCGGTTAAAGAAGTTATCTCTGCTGCTGTTACGGCCCCACCGCCGGCAACCCCTGCGCCCGCAGCCCCTGCGCCCGCAGCCCCTGCGCCCGCAGCCCCTGCGCCGGCACTACCTTCTGCTGTATTACCTGTGCCGGCAGCAGAAGTAGACCTGGACGCTTTTTGGGAACAGGCAACCCAGGCCGTAGATGAGAATGCAGGAATGCAGGGTATTTCCTGGGAAGAGGCCCGCCAGCAAGGATTGATAGACAAAAATCTTGGCGAAACGCCCCCAGCCAAATAATCCGCCCCTGCCTATCTTTACTCACACGGGCATCAAGAACGTGGTCGCACTCCCCGCCGTTTTTTGATCTGTTCCTCCAGATAACGGACAATGTGGCCCGCCACGTCCTGCTGCGTCACCCGCTCGATGCCTTCCAACCCAGGCGAAGAATTGGCTTCCAGCAAAAGGGGCCCGCGATGGGATTCGATCACGTCAATGCCGGCAACCGCCAGATTCAACGCTTTAGCCGCGCGCAAAGCCAGTTGCGTCAGCGCGGAGGTCAGCTCTCTTTTTGTGCCTGCCCCCCCCTGGTGTAGATTAGCCCGAAAATCCCCCACTGGCGCCCGCCGCTCCATGGCCGCCACACATTGGTTCCCCACTACCAGAATGCGAATATCTTTGCCCTGGGCTTCAGGGATGAACTCCTGCACCAACAACTGCATCAACGGCGACTGCCAGGCATCCACCAGCGCCTGCACCATTTCCAGGTTTTGCGCCAGCAGCACGCCCCGCCCCTGGGTTCCCTGCCGCTGCTTCAATACCACCGGAAAACCGCCCGCCTGTTCAATTGCCGGCAGCAAATCTTGCGGCGAACGGACCAGATATGTCTGCGGCACAGGCAGCCCGGCCTGGCTGAGAATCTGTTGGCTGGTATGCTTGTCGCGGGAGTTGCTGATTGCTCTGGCGCTGGCTGTTAGCAGCACGCCTTGCCCTTCATAATGACGCACCACCATCAGGCCATATTGCGTAATAGACGTCCCCACTCGCGGAATCAAGGCATCAATTGGTGTCAGTTGTGGCCGTGGATGCCGGCTGGTAATCTGGCTCAACTGCACCGCCGCCCGTAGCGCATCAATCAGGATCGGTTCGTGCCCCCGCTGCCGGCACGTTTCCACCAGACGGCGCGTACTATACAGCGAAGCGTTGCGCGACAAAATCCCAATTCTCATGATGCAAAATCATATTACTGAGATGGGGTTATGTCAAAACACAGGACAATCAGTTTTGACCCTCCTCCCCATTACCGTTAAAATCATGAATCTGGCTTCACCACTCTCCAAAGCGAAGGGTATTTCACTTCTGGGGCAACCATGAGAGTGCCGGCAGCCTGTCTGCTGTCAGACAAGATGTCTGTGCTTCTTCCCAGGTGAAATATACCCGCCAGGGTGATGCTCCTGGTTGTTCAGGCGCTGCCTGACCAGACGAGCGGTGATAAGATAGACCGGTAACAGGCAAATAACTCATGAATCAGATTGAGACGTATGTGATAGTGCCCACTTATAATGAGGCAGATAATCTGGACGATTTGCTGGAGCAGTTGCTGGCCTTGCCTGTTTCCCTCGGCGTGATCGTTGTAGACGACAATTCGCCCGACGGTACCGGGCAAATGGCCGACCGTTGGGCTGAAAAGTATCCGGAACGGGTTCACGTGATTCATCGTCCAGGCAAACTGGGACTGGGTACAGCCTACATTGCCGGCTATAAGCTGGCCCTGAATGAGTTAGAGGCATCCAACGTGATGACCATGGACGCCGACTTCTCACACCATCCCCGTTACATTCCCGCCATGATCGAGATGAGCCGCCAGAAGCATGTGGTTATCGGTTCGCGTTATGTGTCCGGCGGCGGGCAGCAAAACTGGGGCTGGCGGCGAATTGTATTGAGCTGGGGCGCAAACGTGGTCACGCATCTGCTCTTGGGGTTAGAGGCGCGCGATACCACGGCGGGTTTTCGCCTGTACCGCCGTGAAGTATTGGCCTCTATTCCCCTGGATTCCATTTTTTCCAGCGGCTATTCCTTCCTGGTGGAGATGTTGTTCATGTGTCAGCGACGGGGCTGGCAAATTGGAGAAGTGCCCATCGTCTTTGAAGATCGACGCAAGGGGCAAACCAAGATCTCGCGCCAGGAGATTTTTAAGGCGCAGTACACTGTGCTGCGCCTGTTTTTGCGGCGCTTGCGCGGACGTGAGCCGCAGCGCCCATCCGTTCCGGTGGTTTCATGAACTATGTAAAATGTAATTTGTGTGGGCAGGATGATTGGCAGGTGCGTTTGCCGGCAACCATCTCCGCCAACGGCAGCCCAGATGTACGCGCCTTTCGCTGCACCAGCGCCGATTACGGTCAGCACCCTCAAATTGTCCAATGTCGCCGTTGTGGTTACGTGTATGCCAATCCCCACTGGCCTGCAGACAAACTCCTGGATGCCTATGGCAGCGTCGAAGATGAGATCTACGTCACCGAACGCCAGGGGAGGCTGCTTACTTTCCGCAAACATTTGAAAGCCTTAGAAAAACATACCGGCCCGGGACAGGGCCGCCGCCTGTTGGACGTGGGCGCTTACATCGGCGTTTTTGTGGAAGTCGCCCGCGCCGCCGGTTGGGATGCCTGCGGCGTGGAGCCGTCCGAATGGGCCGTGCAAGAGGCCCAGGCGCGCGGTCTGCCCATGATCCACGGCACACAACATGCCGCCGAGCTGGCTGGCCAGGTCTTTGACGTTATCACCCTATGGGACGTCATAGAACACCTGGCTGATCCCAGTGGCGAATTGACCCATGCCCACCAGATGCTCAAGCCAGGTGGCATGATTGCCATCCACACCATGGACATTGACAGCCTGGCTGCCCGCCTGATGGGGGCGCGCTGGCCCTGGCTGATGGAAATGCACATTCATTATTTCAGCCGCAAGACCCTGGCCAAGATGCTGCAAAAATGTGGTTATGAGGTCATTTGGTCTGGCCCAGAAGGCCGCTACCTCCGTCTGGGCTACCTGGCTTCGCGCGTCAGCGGGCTGAATCCCACCATAGGCAAATGGGCAGACTCCCTGGTGCGTCGCCTCAACCTGACCGAACTTCCCGTGCCCGTCAACTTTGGCGATCTGTTCACCGTTTATGCCCGCAAACCCTTAACGTAGGACGGCCTGGCGGCCCGCCCACCTGAACCCATGAACGTCAAACGCCTCTTTGTCACCCTTTTTCTCTTTTCCCTCTTTGCCATCTCCGTGCGCGAAACAACTGACCCCGACATGTGGTGGCATTTGCGTACCGGCGAATACATCCTGCAAGCCGGTATTCCCCAACAAGATGTCTTTTCCTACACAGCCATAGATCACCCCTGGACCACACACGAATGGCTGTCCCAGGTCATTATGTGGGGTCTCTATCTGGCCGGGGGGCTGCCCTTATTAATCCTGTTTGCCGCCGCCCTCACTACCCTCACCTTCTGGCTCATTTACCAGAGCTGCCTGGGACAACCCTATCTGGCCGCTTTTATCACCTTGCTGGCCGCCGTTGCCTCCTCCATTGTTTGGGGAGCCAGGCCACAGTTATTTAACCTGCTATTTTTTGCCCTGTTTATTTACCTGGTGGAACGCTGGCGCAGCCAACGCCTCCCCCCCCGCGCCTTATGGCTTATCCCCATCCTGACCATCTTTTGGGCCAATTTACATAGCGGCTACCTCCTGGGCATTGCCCTGCTGGCAGCGTACACGGTGGGTGAAGCGCTGCGGTGCCATTTCACTCCAGCAAACAGTCTGACCTGGCCCTCAATCCGCTACCTGGCCCTGGTGACCGTTCTGGCCTTTCTCGCTGCCGCTTTGAACCCCAACGGCCCGTCCCTCTGGCTTTACCCGTTTGCCACCCTGGGCAGCGGGGCTATGCAGGCATATATTCAGGAATGGCACTCGCCTGACTTCCATTTACCCATCTTCTGGCCTTTTGTGGGATTGATGGTGTTGGGCGTGGTGGCCTGGGGATTAAGCCGGCAGCGCCCCACCTGGACAGAATTGTTGTTGTTTCTGGGCACGTTTGCTGCTGGTTTGCTCTCTGCCCGCCACATTCCTATTTTTGCGCTGGCAGCTGCGCCTATTGTCAGCCGTCATCTGCTGCCGGCATTAGAAAACACTCCCCTCTACAGCACGTTAGCCGGCCAGGGGCCTGACCTGAAAGGACTGCCAGCCGTCAACTGGCTGCTCATTTTCATAGCCCTCCTGGGTATCCTGGGCTGGACAGGCCAGACAATCCTGGACAATGATAAGGTTATCGCTGCCCATTTCCCTGTGGCTGCTGTTGATTATCTGGTTGAGCATGACCTGGGGAAGGCGCACGGCTATAACAGCTATGGCTGGGGAGGCTACCTCATCTGGCGCGGGCTGCCCGTCTTTGTGGATGGCCGCGCCGATGTCTATGGGGATGATTTCTTACTCTTTTACCGCCAGACTTTGGAACTTCAGCCCGATTGGGATGAACCGCTGCAGCGGTTTGATGTACAGTATGTGCTTATCGAACGCGGCGCGCCTTTGACCACCCTGTTAGCCAGCCACAATGAATGGCAGGCTGTTTATGCTGACGACGTGGCCCAGATTTTCGTTAGAACATCCGTGGAGTAACTCCACCATTTTGGGGACACCTTTGGCGCGCAATGGGTTGATGCTCCTCACAGGTCGTCGCTGTGTGGAGTAACCCCACCAGCTATGGGCAATTGGGGGCGCGTACGCGCCCCCAATTGCCCACAAAAAAGGGTATCAGCCCCGCCGCAGGCAGGGTTGATACCCCCACAGTTCATTGCAGCACTGCCAGCCACGCCTGACCAGAGAAAAACCTGGTCTTGGAGTGAACGCTTACGCCAGGGAAACTTGAACCATGCCGGATGGTCAAAGCAGCACATATAACCCATTATTCAGGCCAGCGGCGCGCTATGATCTCCTGTGGGTGGCCCTGATAGGCCTGGCCATTCAGGCGTTTTGGGGTTGGCGCATCCAGCACCCGACCTATTTTGACGCCTATTACTACACCAACAACGCGCAGCGGCTGGCGGATGGATATGGCTTCACGGAAATGATTATCTGGCAATACCTGGACAACCCCACCGGACTGCCTACCCCCAGTTTTACCTATTGGATGCCCTTGCCGTCTCTCCTTGCCGCCGCAGGATATACCCTGTCTGACAGCTTCCGCGCCGCGCAGCTTCCCTTCTGGCTGCTGGCCGGGCTGCTGCCCTGCCTCTCTTTCCTCATTAGCCGGACGCTCAGCGGCGAGCGATGGCAGGCGTGGACGGCGGCCTTATTCACCGCGGCGGGCGGTTATTATGCCGCTTATTTCAGCCAGCCCACTACTTTTGCCTTGATTGCCTGGATCGGCGCTCTGGGCTTGTGGGCGCTGGTCTGGGCCGCCCGCCGGCGACAGGTGCGTTATTGGCTGCTGGCCGGCACCCTTGCTGGTCTGGCCCATCTGACGCGGGCGGACGGTGTGCTGTTTCTGCTGGTGGGTTTGGCGTTGTGGGCCTGGGACATGGCGCGTGGGCAGAGGCCAGGCTGGCTGGCAGCGCTGGCTCTGCTGGCCGGCTATTTGTTAGTAATGACGCCCTGGTTCTGGCGCAACCTGCTTATCATGGGACGTCCTTTGCCCACTGCCGGCACGCAAACCATTTTCCTCACGACTTATGACGATTTGTTCGCCTACAACCGCACCTTCACCCTGCAAACCTATCTGGACTGGGGTTGGGCCAACATTTTGCGCTCCAAGCTGATGGCGCTGTGGCTGGCGCTGCAAACGTTCGTGGCTGTCTCTGGCCTGATTTTTCTATCCCCTTTTATTTTATTGGCCTGGGTGCGCGGGGGCCGCGGGGAGCGATGGCCCTGGCTGCGCCCGCTGACCTGGTATGCGTTGGGCTTGTTGGGCATTATGGTGTTGCTGTTTACTTTTCCCAGCGGGCGCGGCTCTGTCTTGCACGCTTCCGCCGCCATCTGGCCCTGGATGATGCCCCTGGCTGCTGCCGGCATTGGCCTGACCGTGGATTGGGCCGCACTGCGCCTGCCTCACTGGCAGCCACAGCGCGCCAAACGCCTGTTTGCCGGTATGTTCCTCATTATTGCCGCCATCCTCAGCTTCATTACTTCTGGCGGCCAGCCCCTGCGGGACAAAGAAGCGGCTTTGGTCCAACAAATCAGCCAGACTCTGCCGCCGAACGCTATTGTCATGCTGCCTGATTCCCCCCTCTACTATTACCATACGGGCAGCCCGGCCATTAACGTCCCCAACGAACCCCCTGATGTCTTGCTCCAGGCCGCCGACCAGTTCCACGCCACCTACTTGATTCTCGATCGGGATCGCCCTGCGCCGCTGGCCGGCATCTACGAAGGCACAACCACTCATCCCCGCATCCGCCTGATCCACGACTACAATGGCATCCGCCTTTACCAACTTCTAGAAGAATAACCTGCAGCGCAAATTTCCAACCAGCGACCCACGCCCAAACAACTGTAGGACAAACTGTTAATTTGTCCCTTATTCATGCCATTCATGCCCCCAACCCCTCCCCCTCCCTGGTTACAACGTCATGCCCCCTGGCTCGTGGTCGCTGCCGCCCTTCTCTGGCCAACCCTCTACCTGCTTCTAACCTTTCCCCACCTGGGCTTTCCTCTGGACGACGCCTGGATTCACCAGGTATACGCCCGCAGCCTGGCCCATACAGGCCGTTGGGAATATGTGCCCGGCATCAGCAGCGCCGGTTCCACCGCTCCTTTGTGGAGTCTATGGCTGGCGCTGGGCTATCTGTGCGGCCTGCCATTCCGCTGGTGGGCCTATGCCTCCGGCGCCGCCTGCCTCGTCTGGCTGGGGCAAAGCGGCATGGCTCTGTGGCGTATTCTCTGGCCCGACCGCGCCGCCCAGGCCTGGTTGGCTGGCCTTGTCCTTGTCTCTACCTGGCCGCTGGTGTGGGCAGCTGCCAGTGGCATGGAGACCCTCTTATTTGCGGCTCTGGGCGTGACCTTATGCGCTCAATCCCTCCGGCCCCCCAGCCGGCTTACCGTCTTCGGCACGGGTTTCATGGGCGGCCTGCTTGTTTTAACCCGCCCCGAAGGAGTGATCCTGCTCCTCCTGATCATTCTCCTCAACCTCCAATCCGCCTCTGGCCTGGCGGCGCTGCTGCGCCGGTTGGGGCTGCTCTTATTTGCCAGCGCCCTGCCGCTGCTGCCTTATTTTGCCTTCAACTACTACACCCATGGTCACCTGTGGCCTAATACGTTCTATGCCAAGCAGGCGGAATACGCTGCGCTGTTGGCTGCTCCCTTGCCGGCACGAACGGCGCAACTATTATACTTTTCCCTGGGTGGTCCCCCCCAGGGCTGGCAGGGCATCAGCGCGGCCCATTGGTTGCTGCTGCCTGGCCTTATACTGGCAGTGTGGGACGCGGCGCGCCATGACTGGGCGCAAAAGCGGCTGCACACCCTGCTACCCCTGCTATGGGCCGCTGGGCACGTTTTTCTATACGCCTGGCGGCTGCCCGTCACCTTCCAGCATGGGCGCTATCTCCTGGCGGCGCTGCCCATCTGGGTCTTGTTTGGATTGGCGGGTTGGCTGAAGTTGTTGGTGCGACCCAATGGGGCTGCGTGGCGTTGGCGCGGCTTGAGACCTGCCTGGCTGGCGGCCCGCGCCGCTGCTGCCGTGCTGGCGGTGCTGCTGCTATTTTTCTTGCTGGCCGGGGCGCAGCAGTATCGTACAGATGTTGCCTTTATCGAAGGGGAAATGGTAGCAACCGCCCACTGGTTGCGGGCCAATACGCCGCCGCAAGCCCTCATTGCTGCCCATGATATTGGGGCCATCGGCTACTTTGCCCAACGTCCGCTGCTGGACCTGGCCGGGCTGATCTCCCCAGAAATGACGCCGCTGCTGCATGACGAATCCCTGGTAGCCGCTTACGTAGCCCGCAGCAAAGCGCAATATCTGGTAACTGCCCCTGGCTGGACCTACACCTCGCTTACGGCAAATGCCGGCGTCACCCTCCTCCTCTTTCAAACCGACCACGCCTGGACCCGCCAACAAGGCCTCAATAACATAGCCGTCTATCGTCTTCTTCGAAAATAGTGGTCAGTGAACGGTGGTCAGTGGTCAGAAAATTCGTGCCATT
>CAZDSN010000118.1:0-9121 GCA_964507675.1 uncultured Ardenticatenaceae bacterium
CGGCGTGCGCACCATGATAGACACGCCCCCTGGCTTGTGTGTGGGTACGGCAAATAACTGGTCAGGTCTGGAAATCTGGCGTGGCACACCTGTCGCCGAGCCGGCCATAGCGCCGCCAGAAGAGTTGGAAGTGGAGACAAAAGGGGACCGCCCTCTTCTCTCCTGGGACGCAGCCCCTGGCGCGAAACAGTATCTCATCTGGCGGGCTTTGTTCAGCGACCGCCGCGGGACCATTGAACGGAACAAAGTCTTGTCCAGTCTGCTCAAAGTAGTGCGCAACTTCCTGCGCTCCAACCGGCGCATGTATCTACCACCGCTGCCAGACAAGGTGTGGGTTCCGGAACGGTATGAGTTCATTGAGGCCACGTCAGAAACCTCTCACGTAGATAACAAGGCGGCAGCCGGACAACATTATATGTATTACGTCGTCGCGGAATATGAAGATGGACGACAGTCAGTGGCTTCCAACATCGTCACGTTCCCCTCGTTCACGCCAGCCGTGACCTTCGATAGCGTGCAGCAACTGGTGCAGCGCCATGCCTCTCGACTGGCCGACAGTGACGCCGTCCGCGAAACCGTGAATGCTGCACACTCTGCGCTGAAAATGGGGGACGCCGCCGCAGCGATCGTCAGGTTGAAAAACCTGTACGGGGCGCTGGCGCAAGCTGATAGGGCTACCTGGGCAGCCAGCGATGTGCAAGTCGCATTACGAAAACTGGTGCGGCGCATTCAGTTGGTACAGGCCAATCTCATTCCGGCTGATTCTTTGGATAAAGGTTAGGAAAAAGATTCAGGATGGAATGCAGACGTCTGACCTGAACTGGCGGGCAAGATGACCGCGCTACGCACAGCATTGTCTGCAGTTCGTGGGGTGATCGGCCAACCTGTCGCGTTTTGAGGCATACCATGGCAAGATTTTTAATCACCGTATGGCCGATGTATGGTCACGTTTTCCCTAACATGCCGGCAGCCATTGCCCTGCGCGAACGGGGGCATGAAGTGGCCTTCTACACCGGAGGCAAAGCTGTTTCCCTGGTAGAAAACCAGGGGTTCAACTGTTTTCCATTCCAACAGGTTGACGCCGACTACTTTGAAAAACTGCTGGCCAAAGGCTTTTTTGGCGAACCGACCATGATTAAGCGCCGCCAGCGCCAGGTGTTCATTTACCATCATTGGTTGATTGGAACACTGCGCGGCCAGGTGGCTGATCTGGAAGCCATTGTCCAGGAATGGCGGCCCGATGTGCTGGTGGTAGACACCACGATGTGGGGGCCGCTGCTGGTCACACATGAAAAGCACAACATCCCGGTAGCTATCTACTCCTGGACAGTGGGAACCATTTTGCCCGGGCCACAACTGCCTGTGGTCGGTTTGGGACTGCCGCGTCCACGCAATGCAGTTGACAGGCTGAAAGCAAATGTGGTGGGCAAGGTATTGTCGCTGTCCACAGCCAGCATCCGGCGGGACGCGAACCAGGTCCGCCAGGAAAACGGCTTAAAACCGTTGACGATGCCTGTGGCGGAGTATGCCGGCACAATGCCCCTCTACATCTCCACCACCGTACCTGAACTCGACTACAATCGCACCGACCTGCCGCCCAGCGTTCAGTATGTGGGGCCAACGGTGTGGAACAAGCTCAACGATGCCCCTCCCGCCTGGATTAACGAATTCGCGCGGGACAAGCCGTTAATCTACATTACCGAAGGAACGCTGCGGGATCATAAACCCATCATTTTACAGGCAGCAGCCAAAGGTCTGGCAAATTTGCCCATGCAGGTGGTGATGACCACAGGCGGGCGGCGCGACCCGGCCGAAGTGGGGCTGCATTCGATTGCCCCCAACATACAGATAAAAAGCTGGGTACCGGACAGCGAGTTTATTCCCAAAGTTGATTTGCTGGTAGCCGCCGGCGGAGCCAGCACCACCCTGGGCGCCCTGCAAGCGGGTGTGCCTATGGTGATGGTCCCCACCGAGTGGGATAAACCAGAAAGCGCGCAGCGGGTAGCAGAAGCCGGCGCAGGCATTCGCCTGTCACCGTGGAAGCTGACGCCGGAACGGCTGCGGCAGGCCGTGGAGGAAGTGCTACACAATCCATCCTATCGCCAAAACGCACAGCGAATCGCCGCAGCCTGCCAGCGGTATGGCGGCGGCGCGCAGGCGGCTGAACTACTAGAAGAATTAAGCCAGCGGTGAATAACCGTTTCCATTGGTTTGCAAGCTTTTGCCGGGAGGAAAACTTATGTGGAAGACAGGATATGGTCACAGACGTGTCTGGGCAGCGGCTGTTTTGGGCCTGGTAGGCGGACTGTTGGCGTTGGGGGTCAGTTTGCAGTGGTCAATGCCGGCATACGCCGCGGCAACTGCTGCTTCAGCCGCTGCCGGCGGCACTCCTTCCCTGCCCCAAGATGTCACCATCACCGTGCTGCGGGAAAATGGCGGGCGAGTGGACTGGTCCCAGACGCTCAACCTCATCGCCTACGACCGGCGCGATGCCAATAACGACTTTGACGTCTTCTTCATGAATCCAGATGGCTCCAATGACTCTTGTCTGACCTGCAATCTGAGCCAGTTTGTCGGGCGCCATGTAGGCAACCCGGCCTGGTATCCCAACGGTAATTTTCTGGTCGTTCAGGCCGAAAAAGCCCAGCACAATGGGGACCCTGAGTTTGCCACCCCCGGATTGGGCATCAACAACGACATCTACATCATTGACCGTCTGGGAGTGAACATCATCCGCGTCACCAATGTAGCCGAGGGCATGGCTGTGCTGCACCCTCACTTCTCTGGCGACGGCGCCAAACTCACCTGGGCTGAACGCATTGCTAACAGCGACACCCCCACGGGCATTTGGGCCATTAAGGTACTAAATTTAAGCGCCAACCGGCAGGGTAATCTGGTTCTAGGGGCAGTAGAAACGTACCAACCGCTGGGGCCAGTCCTATATGAGACACATGCCTTCACTCGTGACAGCCAGAAAGTTGTCTTCACTGCTTTTCGTATGCCCGATGAAGCCGCCCAGTCCTTCATGGACATCTACACCCTGGATTTAGCAACGCAGCAGTTGGCGCCGCTGACGTTGTCGCTGAGTGAGTGGGATGAGCACGCGCAGTTCTCGCCGGATGGCAGCCGTGTTTTGTGGATGTCCAGCCGCGACTGTGGCTGCAACGCCTACCTGCCAGAGGACCTGTACACAGACTTCTGGGTCATGAATGCCAGCGGGGCCAACAAAACTCGCATCACCTATTTTAACGTCCCAGGTCACCCACATTACATTCCTGGGCAACGCAGCGTAGCCGCCGACAATGACTGGTCGCCTGATGGCAGCGCCGCTATCATTTACATTCAAGAAGGCCAGCTCAATCGTCCATACGATGGCATCATCGCCTTACTGACCTTTCCCGGCGCAGCACCTTAAGTAACTGTCTCCCAATAACTGGCGCTTTTCGTTTATTGGTGTATCCATGACCGCGATACGCCTGTATCGCTAATTATAAACGGACAGCTACCAGGCAGCCGCCGCGCATGCACCTTCATGTCCTGCTCGCCCCTACCAGGCGAGCGGCAACCCTGACGACTATATGAGCACCACTCCCATAACCCACACGAGAACCAACCCAGACCAGGCGCACCTGCGCCTGTTGGATAACGTCTCGTTTTCACCCGTATTTATCATGGGCGACCATCGTTCGGGCACAACGCTGTTGTACCAGATGTTGGATCAGGCCAGACGCTTCAATACCGTCACCGCCTACCACATCATCATGTACAATGAACTGCTAACCAACCACATCGCCGGTCAGGAAGCAGCCGCCAAACAGCGGCTCAGCCAGCGATTTGCAGACCTGGGGCTGACCGATCGCCAGATTGATGGCGTGCAGGTGACGCCAGACCTGACAGAAGAGTATGGGTTTCTGCTGCACGGCAGCGGGCAGCGTCCCCGCATTATGCCTGACAACCTGGCCCACTTCACCGAAATCTGCCGCAAGGTACAGTTTATTTCGGACCGGGATAAACCGCTGTTGTTGAAGAACCCCTGGGATTATTTTATGAACTTCGCTTATGTTAAGCGGTGTTTCCCCCAGGCCAGATTTATCTTTCTCAGCCGCCACCCGACCCGCATCATCAATTCGCAAATCAAGGCTATGCGCTCTGTGTTCAAGGAGCGCAATGGGTACGTGGAGTTAATCGCCGAATGGTACGGTCCCACATTTGACAGTCCGCTACGTCTGGCTCTCAGCCGGTTTATGTTCTCTTCCCAATTGGACATGGGCTATCGCCTGACCTGGCTGCACGTGTGGCGGGCCACCCGTTATTTGCTGGCGCATTTGCCAACTCTTCCTCCCGCCGATTACCTCAGCATTCGGTATGAAGACTTATGCCAGGCGCCAAATGAAACAATTGGCACTATTCTCGACTTCCTGAATCTGCCGCCTGTCGCAGATTTCGACTACGAACAAATCATCAATGTGCGCCATTCTCCTCTACTGCCGGAAGTGGAAAAAAGAAAGCGAAAGCTGGCAAGCCAGTTTTCGGCCTATTACAGCCGCTTCGGCTATGACACAGAAGGCGTATCTTATTAGAGATTGTTTGCGGCCACACCCTAATTTAGCTCTTAACAGTTTTGTACGATAATGGTTAGAGAGCAGGTGAACACAGCCGACAGCTTTATAAGCCATTTATGCCGCCGACTCGTTAACAGTATCTGGAAAACTGATTAAGCGTATATTGAGGCCACATTACCGTTTTGTAATCTGCGCCGGATATGTGTGGGCAGGTAGATAGGTAACCTGGCGGCAGTAGAAACAGGAATTTTTCCTGGCGGTCACTCAGGCTGAAGGGTGTGATCATTTAGGGTGCAACATGCTTTTCCAGGTACAAAAAAAAAGAACTAAACTGCTCATGGCTGGGGTTGTAGGATTTTGCCTGCTGTTGAGCACTTATTTGACAACGCTGGCTGCCGGCAAATCCCTGGCGTTTCCAGTCTCCCCCTCGCTTTTATCTCCGACCAATCTAGACAACTCGCGCATGTTAGAAAGCCCACCGGACGTGGGTGATTTCTTCCAGGCTGCTCCACAGGGTTTTGGCAATCCCGAAAATATGTGGGCCTGGTCCATGATGTGGTGGGATGGGTATCTTTACGTAGGCACCAGCCGGAACTTTGACTGCGCCGACACGTTGGCCCAGGCGCGGAACTCCTTTGGCATTATCGTTTATCCTCCCTCCGACCCTGACCTGAATTGCCCTGAAGACCCGCTGATCCTGGATATGCGCGCCGAAATCTGGCGCTACGACCCGCCCGCCGACCAGTGGGAACGGGTCTACCAATCTCCCGTGGCTACAGTCAGCAATTATACGGCCCTGGGGGGCTCTATTGCCAACCCCATGATTGTGACCGTGCCTATCAGCCCAACAAACGTGGCGGTTGACCTGGGTTATCGCGGCATGGCTATCTTTACCGAACCCGATGGCACCGAGGCGCTCTATGTGACAGCCATCAATACCGGTTTCATTGGCTATGATGTGGGCTCGCCGCGCATTTTGCGGTCTACGGATGGCGTCCACTTTGCCGCGCTGCCCCACGATCCGGGGACAGTCCTGGGCGGTTATGACAAAACCAGTATGCGTAACCCGGTGGTGCACGTGGGCAGCGATGGCGTGTCCCGTCTCTATGTGCAGGGCGGCTCCAGTCGCGGCGCGGGTGAAGTGTTTGAAGCCACAGACCCCGCCGGCGGTAATGACAACTTCCGCCAGATCAGCCCAGAAGAGATGAATGTCAGCGCCATGGGTTCCTTCAACGGGTACTTTTATTTGGGGACACATGAGCGGGAGAATGGTTTCTCGCTGTTCAAGATGGACATTGATGGTGGTGAGCTGCCGTACAGCTATACGACTATCATGGAAAATGGCGGCTACCTGCCGCCAGAAGATAACCCTAATAATGAACTGTTGAGTATGCGGGTATACGAGGGGGCGCTTTACGTGGGCGGCAACGGCGTCCGGTTAAGTACATTTGGTTCGGATAATTTGCCGGCAGAGCTTTTCCGTGTTTATACCAATGATTCCTGGGACGTTATTGTGGGCGCGCCTCGCGCCGATACGCCTGATGGGCCTAAAGAGCCGCTCAGCGGCCTGGGACCCGGCTTTGGCAACGACTACAACGGCCATATGTGGCGCATGAGCATCTATGATGGCGCACTGTACGTCAGCACGCTGGATACAAACTATATCTTCAAAGACAGCAACCCGCCCCCCAATATTGTGGCCAGGATGGGTCTCGACCTGTGGCGTACGGCGGATGGTATCAATTTTGAAGCAGTAACCACTGATGGTTTTGCCGGCAATATCGTAGACCCCACCTTCCCCCGTCCAGACCTGCACCTGGGCGCATTTGATATCGGCGGGCGCACTCAATCCGCCACGCCCTACGGCCTGTTTTTGGGAACCGTTAACCCGTTTCGCGGCTTGCGCATCTGGCAGTCGCAAATCCTCCCCACCAGCGTGGCGATAAGCGGCCCAGCCAGCGCCGCCACGAACAGCAGCACCAGCTTCTCGGCGACGGTTAGCCCGGTGACGGCCACTGTCCCCTTCACTTATACCTGGTCTGCCACCGGCCAGCCAGGAACCATCGTCCACCAGAATTATCTGAGCGACACTGTCAGTTACACCTGGGGTACGCCCGGAGTGAAGACGATCACCCTCGTCGCCACCAATCGCCTGGGCAGCGTAGTCAACGACGTCTTTAACGTAACGGTACAGGCCAGCGCTGCTAATACGCCTCCCACCGCTATTAATCTCGATGGTCCCGACAGCGGTTATTTCTTTCAAGCGTATGCTTTCACCGCCGACGTGACGCCGCTCAACCTGACACAACCCGTCATTTACACCTGGACCGCCACGGACTTGTCGCCGCAGATCGGCAGTGGCGGGGCCAACAGCACAGCCAGCTTTACCTGGAGTACGCCAGGAACGAAATTGGTCAGTGTCACGGCAGACAACGGCGTGGGTATGATCAGCGCCAACCAGACCATTGATATTCTCGACTGCACGCCTATCCCGGCTGTGAGCATTGAACAACAGCCTGCCGGCGAAATCTATACCGACGCAGTCACCTTGTTTCAAGCACAGACTGGCGGCGGCAGCATACCGTTCAGTTACGTCTGGAGTCTGAACGGCAGCCCCATTGGCAGTGATAGCAGCCAATTGGTGCTGGCCAATGCTACGGCGGGGATTCAAACGGTGACGGTGACGGCAGCCAATGCGTGCAGCCAGCAGTCCGCCTCGCTGCCATTCCTGGTATTCACCAACCTGAACAACCAGGCCGAACTATCGCCTTCCAGCGCCACTATGCTCCCGTCCGAGGTTAGCCCTGGCGATACCATCACCGTCACGGTACTGCTGCGTAACAGTGATACACCGGCGCTGGTAGACCTGATCAACCCCATTCCCGCACACACTACTTACGTACCCGGCAGCGCCGTCATTTCGGACGGGGAAGTAACGCTGGCCAACAATGGCCTCAACTGGACTGGCAAAATCCAACCAGAGACGACGGTCATTCTCCGCTTTAACGTTGTGGTTGACGCCGCGCCGCTGCCGGCAGGAACCGCCATCATCAACCAGACCTTCATTGGCAGCAACGTCAGCCGTTATAACCAGGTGATAACCGCCGCCGCCCACGCCAATCCAGCATATGGGCTGCACATTAATAATGACGACCAGTTCACTAACAACGCGGCTGTCACCTTGCGCTATGCCTGGGATACGAGCAGCGCCCTGAGTCCTGGCGACGACATCAGCTTTGTCAAGTTCAGCAATGATGCCGGGTTCGGCAGCGGACCTGAGGCCAATACCAGCCCCTGGCTGCCTGTCAATCCAGCCGATCCCACCTATGAGGGATGGTCGCTGCCCGTGAATCCGCCGTCTTTTGTGCCGCGCGCCGTCTATGCCAGGTTCCGCAGCAGCGCGGGACAACTGGTCGGACCAGCGATCGTAGCCCACATTACCTATGACACAGACCTGCCGCAGGTGGCGAATATTGACATCACCGCCTTGTTCAACCCGGGTTCCGTGCCGGTCTTACTGCGGGTAACGGCTAATGACGCCACCAGCGGCGTAGCCACCCTCGACATCAGTAACGACCCTGACTTTAATACTTTCGTGACTGTACCGGCTACCGGAAACCAGACTTTCATTTCGTGGGAACTACCGTTCAACAGCAGTGAGGTATACGTGCGGGCGCGGGATGGCGCGGGTAATCTGGGCGAAGTTGCTGTTGGCAGCGCCACACCAGTCAGCCAGGTAGTCATCAGCGGTCTGGCAACGGGTACGGTTAACATGCTTTACAGCTTCACGGCTAATGCGTCCCCCATCACGGCCACGCTGCCTATCACCTACACCTGGCAGACCACCGGTCAACCTGTAGTAACGTATGTGGGCGGCTCGACCAGCACAGTCAGCTACAACTGGATCACCCCCGGCGTGAAGACGATCATGGTCACTGCGGCAAACCTGCTGGGAACTGCCACTGATACCCACACCATCACTATCCTGGTGCCGGACATTGTGGTTTCGCCTTTGTCGCTGTCGAAGAGCGTCGTCTCTGGCGAAACGGACACCTCTTCCCTGACCATTCAAAACATGGGTGGGGGCACACTCAACTGGACATTGGGGGAAATTCCTCCCACGGCCTGGCTCAGCGCCAGCCCCAGCAGCGGCAGCCTCGAAGGACCGGGCAGTCAAGACCTGACGGTAACGTTTGACGCCAGCAGTTTGCCGGCAGGCAACTACAACAGCACTTTCCGCTTCCAAAGCAATGACCCTGACCACCCCATCCTGGATGTGCCTGTGGCATTGACTGTGCTGCCGAAGGGGCCGATCCTGGCTATAGAGCCGGACAGTCTGGCGCTGTCTGTGACTACCGGGCAAAGCGATCAGCGCATGGTAACCATCAGCAATGAAGGGGACCAGAATTTAACCTGGAGCGTTGCCGCTGATCCGGTTGTCCCCTGGTTGGAAGTAAACGTAGACAACGGGAACATCCTGCCCGCGCAAGCGCAGACCATTATGGTTACTCTGAATGCCGGCGGCTTAAATCCGGGGGTGTATGACACAACCCTTCATT
>CAZDSN010000119.1:0-9076 GCA_964507675.1 uncultured Ardenticatenaceae bacterium
TGGGAACTTCTCCGCACCGCGCCGCGGCAATCCGCGAGCACATGAACCCTTCCCAGGCGACGATGTGCGCCAGGATGTCCTTGACAGACCAATCCACTTCCACCCCTGGCAGGACCATTTGCGCGGGCGAGAGTTGGGCCAGCACAGCTTCCAGTCGGGTGCGCTCCCCCTGCATTTTCTCCAATATTTCCGCTTTGCTCATCTGGGTGATTTGTTCGCTCATCGTTTACATTTCCTCCCCACGGATCACTCCCCACGGATCTCTTTCATGTCAAAGGTCAGGCCACTGGCGTTGGCATCTATGCGCACGTTGGCTGCTTTGTTGCCGCCATGACCCAGGAGAAAGTCCGCCAGCGGCTCGCGCAAGTGACGGGCGATGATGCGCCGCAGTGGGCGCGCGCCAAATTCGGGCTGGTCGTTTTGGGCCAGCAGCCACGTTTTGGCCGCTGGCGTTAATTCTAATTGCAGTCCCTGCTTGCCCGCCATTTGAAACTCCTTTTTCAACATCAGGTCAAGAATCAAGGCCAGTTGTGCCGCATTAAGCTGGTGGAAGACAATGATGTCGTCAAGGCGGTTGAGAAATTCGGGGCGGAAGAAGCGGCGCACCTCTAACATGACCAGCTCTCGCTCCGTTTCGCCAATGGCCGGGACGAGTAAATATTGGGAGCCGAGGTTACTGGTCATAATGATCACAGCTTCACTAAAGGTAGCTGTGCGCCCCTGATTGTCGGTGAGGCGGCCTTCATCCATGACTTGCAGGAGTACGTCGAAGACACGCTGATGCGCTTTTTCTACTTCGTCGAAAAGAACGACAGTGTAAGGATGCTCGCGCATGAAGTTGGTGAGCTGGCCGCCGCCCTCGAAACCAATGTACCCTGGTGGCGCGCCAATGAGGCGGTTCAGGCTGGCTTCTTCCTGGTATTCGCTCATATCCAGGGTGAGCATGGCGTCTTCGCTGCCAAACATGAACTCGGCCAGAGCTTTAGCCAGTTCGGATTTACCCACGCCGCTGGGCCCGAGAAAAAGAAAAGAGCCAATCGGGCGACCGGGGCTGCGGAGGCCAACGCGGGCAGTCTTGACGGCGCGGCTGATGGCCATGACGGCTTCTTCCTGGCCAATGATGCGCTGGCCTAAATGCTGCACCATATTGGCGTAGCGGCTGGACTCATCTTCGCTGAGTTTGCTCAAGGGAACTTTGGTGAGCAGGCTGGCGGCCATTTTAACGTCGTCGCTGTCTACGCGGCCATCGGCCGGGATTTCGTAGAGCATTTCCATGTGTTCATCGGTGACCATTTTGACCAGGGCGCAGGCGCGTTCGATCAGTTGGATGGCAGATGCCGGCAAAACACGGCTCTTCAAATACTGGTCTGCCAATGTCACCGCCGTGCTGACAGCGTCTGCCGTAATAACCAGGCCATAATCTTGCTCTAACTGCGGATCGCGCAGCGTCAAAATGTGGTTTGCTTCTTCCCGCGACGCCGGAGGCACGTCCAGACGATGCATTTGTTCCCGCACCAGCGGCTCCTGCGCTAACTGATCATATTCGGCTACGGTAGCTGTGCCGATAATCACCTGCTCATTACCCAGGATAGCTTTGTGCAAATCGCGGCTGACCTGTTCAGGGAACCTGGCCCGCAGCTTGTTGGCAAAAAAGCGTTCAATGCCAGGCACAAGCAGGATACCGCCGCTGGCCCGCCGCAAACCGGCGCGCAACGCCGCCAGCGGGTTTTCCAGCAGCGCTGTTTCGTTGATTTGCACTACCGAGCGCAGATTATCGGGTCCTTTGCCTTCCGCCAGCAACTGCGCCAGGCTGTAAACGAGGGTTCTCTTGCCGGCGCCTTCTGCGCCTACCAGAATGACATGCCGTTTTTGACTCAGGGCCAGCAGCGTCAATAAATCGCGCAGCAGTCGCTCCCGCTGGAAAAGCGGCTCCGATTCCCCCTTTTTGGCTTCGTCCAGGTAGTCAGAAATGAGCGGCGCGCCATTTTGTACCACCTCGTCTAAAAGCGCCAGCACGGCCGGCTGGGTGATACCCAACCGCTGCAGCGCGCCGTAAGTGGTAATTTTAATATCCGCCATCGCTGCCAGCGCGTGGCCGCTGTTTACCTTTAACTCGTCTCGCGCCTGGGCAATGCTCAAACCTTCGTCCAATACCACCAGCATTTCTTCGGCCAGAGGCACTTGCTGGCCAAAATCGTCCGTAAAGTCGAATTTAGCGTCGTGGCCAGGGGTATGGCGCGCCATGGTCTCTGTTCGTTGCGCCAGGTCTTCCAGTTTGAAGCCAAGTTTGGCCGATAATTGCTGCAAAATGCGGTAAGCCGCAACGTCGCGGTCTTCCAGAAACGTGTGCAGCAGCAGCTGCGGTGTGAGCAAAGTGATGCCGTAGTCGCGCCGTTTTTGGGCGGCGTTGGTCAGCAGGCGGGCCAGTTCGGCAGTGGGAATATTGGGGTTGAGTGTACTCATATAATTATGGTACACCGGTAGCCAGGGATGCGCCAATGAATGTCGCCTGAAGTTGGGCCGCCTGAAGCCGGGTCGCCGGAAAGGTGGGGTTGTGCTGATGGTTCATTGTTGGATACAATGAGCATGTGACGCTGCCAGTAACGCCTTTATCCTAGTTGGCCAGCCAGGGCCACGCATGATGTAGGATCAGCTATGAAACTAAATGAAAGGCTCACCCACCTGGGTGAGATATTGATCAACCTGCCGGCAAATCCATTTCAGAGATTGGCCGAATATGCCGGCACAATCCTGCCCTGTGACTTTCTGGCTGTCTGTTTGTTGACGCCCGACGGGAACGGCTATCGGGTTCATGCCCTGCTGGGCGACCTGGCGGCGCTGCTGCCGTCGCGTGTCTTCGGCCTGCATGAGGGGCTGGCCGGACTGGTGATCCGCACCGGCCGCACCACCCTTTGCGACGACATCAGCCAGCATCCCCAGATTAGCGATGACCTGGAAAGGCTGAGCATACGCCTGCGCTTGCTTTCGGCCCTGGTCGTGCCGCTGCGATATAAAGACCAGGTGTTGGGGGCGCTCTATTTCGCGGCGCAGTCGCCTGTCATATACGATCTGGATGACATGCAGATTGGCAGCCTGCTGGCGGCTGGCCTGGCAATTTCCCTGGAGAGCGCCCGCCTATATCAGTCCGCAGCCGAGGAGAGCCATTTATTGGCAGGCGTATTGAGCGGCAGCGGTGATGCCGTGGTTGTGGTAGGACCAACCGGGATAGTGCTGCTGGCTAATCCGGCGCTGGGAAAGATGCTGCAAATTGACACAGAAGCCATGGTTGGCCGCGCTTATACGGAGGTTATCACCCATGCCCGGTTGCAACAGTTATTGGCGGGCGCCAATGGCGACACGGTTGCGGAAATTACCCTACCCGAGGAACGGGTGATCCAGGCCAACCTGATCGAGGTACCCGCTTCTTCGGGTGAAAAGGGGGGGCGGGCAGCCATTCTGCGCGACATGACACCGCTGAAAGAGTTGGAGCGCATGAAGAGCGAATTTGTACAGGCGGTATCGCATGAGCTGAAGAACCCGATTTCCAGCGTCGTGCTGGCTACGGAACTTCTACTGCGGTCGGGTAATCTGAACGAAGTGCAGCAGGAAATGGCGCAGCGGATCATGGATACAGCTTATTACATGAATTCGTTGGTGAGCGATTTACTGGATCTGGGACAGATTGAGTCCCGGATGGGATTAAAACGGGCGCCGCTGGACCTGGCTGGATTAACGCGGGCAGTGCTGGCAGACTTGTATCCTCAGGCGCTGGAAAAGAAAATTGAGTTGACGTTGGAAGCGGCGGATCAGGTGATGGTGACGGGAGACCAGCAGCAGCTGTACCAGGTGCTAATGAACCTGATTGGCAATGCCATCAAGTATACGCCGGCATCTGGGGTAGTTATGGTGTCCATTGAGATGGAAGCCGGAGGCGTTACCGTCCGCGTTCAGGATACTGGCATTGGCATTCCCCCGGCCAGCCTGCCACATTTGTTTGACAAGTTTTATCGGGTGAAGAGTACAGCAACTGCCGGCATTAACGGCACCGGTTTAGGGTTAGCTATTGCTAAAAGCATTATTGATGCCCACCAGGGGCGCATTTGGATAGAAAGCGAGGAAGGCGCAGGCAGTACGTTTGCTTTTAGCCTGCCGCCGGAAACGTAGAGATGCCAACTTTGGGGAGTTGGCATCTCTACGCATATCAAACTATGGTTTGGCCTTTTCTTGATGCTCGCGCACCAGTTCCCGCTTGAGCACTTTCAGCGCGGCGGTCTTGGGCAGTTCGTCGCGGAACTCAATCATACGCGGGTATTTATAAGCAGCCAGTTGAGACTTGCTCCATTCGATGATTTCTTGTTCGGTGGTGGGGTTGCCTTCGTGCTTGACAATCCACGCTTTCACCGATTCGCCCCGTTTCGGGTCTTTGATGCCGGCCACCGCTACTTCCTTCACCGCCGGATGGTTCATCAACACCTCTTCCACCTCACGCGGATAGATATTGAAGCCGCCGGCGATGATCATATCTTTCTTGCGGTCTTCGATGAAAAAGTAGCCGTCTTCATCCATGCGGGCGATATCGCCGGTGAACAGCCAGCCATCGCGCAGCGTGTTGGCCGTTTCCGTGGGCATTTGCCAGTAGCCTTGCATCACGCTGGGACTCTTAATGACTAACTCGCCTAGCTCATTTGGCCCTAACACCCTTTCGCCCTCTTCAGGATCAACAATGCGCGCATCTACATTGGGCAGGGGTACACCAATGGAACCCGCCCGTATTTCGCCCTGCAGGGGGTTAACATGAGTCGCTACCAGGGCTTCGGACAGGCCGAAAGCCTCGACCAGCGTGGCTCCCGTTAGCTGCTCAAATTTCTGTTTAGTTTCCATGAGCAGGGGAGCAGCGCCTGACAGGCAAACACGCACGGTGCTGATGTCATATTTGCCGGCAGCCACGTCTGGATTGTTGTTAATAGCCACGTACATGGCAGGCACGCCGGGGAACAGGGTGGCCTTATGTTTCTGCATGCTGCCCAACACGTCTTTTTGATCGCGGGGATTGGGAACCAACACCATGTTCCCCGCCAGCGCAATGGTCAGGTGCATACCGCCAATCATGCCATAGACGTGGAACAGGGGCAGCGCCAGCAAAGTGACTTCTTTGCCCGGCGTGACCAGATTATTGATCCAGGCCTTGGCCATGTAGACGTTGGAGACAACGTTGCGATGGGTTCCCACGGCCCCTTTCGATACACCTGTCGTACCCCCGGTGTATTGCAGTAAAGCAATATCATCAGCCGATACCTTGATATTGGGCTTGGGAGCGCGCTTACCCGCCGCTATAAAGTCAACCATCGTCATGTCGCCAGGTTCAAGAGCGACGCGGTCTCCTTCTTTTTTCTCTTTGGCCAGGGTGTAGAGGAGTTTGAGATGCGCCGGCAGATAATCCTTGATGTTGGTAACGATAATTCGCTTGAGCCGGGTCTGCCCCGTTTTTTGCACCTTTTTCAGCAGGGGATAAAAGCGGCTGAGCACAAATACCGTCTCTGCGCCGCAGTCGGCCAGTTGGTGTGTGAGTTCTCGCTCTGTATACAGCGGGTTGGTGGCAATAACAATGCCGCCCGCTTTGAGCACGCCAAAATAACCGATGAGAAATTGGGGGCTGTTTGGCATGTAAATCACCGCACGGTCCCCTTTTTGGAAGCCATTGGCAACCAGACCCGCCGCCACCGCATCGCTCAACGCATCGAAGTCACGATAGTTGAGGCGAGTACCCTTGAATGTGACGGCAGTGTTGTTGGGAAACTTCTGCGCGGCCTGGGTCAAAAAATCCTGGATGGTATGGTCTGGCAGGTCCAGTTGGTACGGGACGCCCGGATCATACTGCTTGAGCCAGGGTTTGTCGGTGCTCGGTGGGATCATACATCTCCTCCTAGAATGAGAACAGTGTGGAAGGTTTGGCTAAATGCTTTGGTTAGATTAAAGTACAGGCGTAACTGACAAAACGCCGGTACTCGATTGGTTGAATGGGTATGGGCAGGCGAACCCAAACGTAAAAAATGATGCAACACCAAGAGGCGGTAGAGGTTACGTTTGATTTGCCGCTTGCTTTTAACAGTATAACCTTGCCCAGATGTTTGTGCAATGATCATATGACAAAGCGCATCATATCAGATGACAGATAGCGCACCAAAAGGGCAATGAGCACACCCATTCACGATCATTCACACTTTCCTGTAAGTGATGCCTATGAGTCAAGTCCAACGATTGCCAAAGAACAGCTACTGCTCTTATTGCGGCCATCTTTTTGAGAATCTGACGTGGCCGCGCCGCTGTAATTATTGCGGTCAGATGACGTTTCAGAACCCCATTCCCGTGGCGGTAATGCTGCTGCCGGCAGAGAATGGTCTGGTAGTGGTGCGGCGGGGGGTGATGCCCAATGCCGGCAAACTCGCCCTCCCTGGCGGTTTTATTGATCAGGGGGAAACGTGGCAGGCAGCTGCGGCCCGCGAGTTGTGGGAAGAAACGCAAATCTCGATCAACCCGGATACTGTTCAGCTTTATCAGGTACACAGCGCGCCCGACGATACGCTGCTCATTTTTGGTCTGGCTGCGCCCTGGTCGGGTTCCCTCCCCCCCTTTACGCCCACAACGGAATCCCCCGAACGCCACATTATCACAGCCCCCACTGAACTGGCCTTCCCCCTGCACACCCACGTGGTGCGTGCTTATTTCTCTGCGTCACGGTGAAGAGGGGACTTGGAGGCTGCCTGAAGCGTATAAGCGATAAACGCCAACGTTTCGTTGAAATAATCCCACGGTTCTCCCTCAGGCCAGGCTAATGCCAGTTCGATTAACTCCCCCCAGCGGCCTTCCAGGTCGTCCTGCGCCCAGCGTGCCGCCGCTTCCTTAGAAACGACGCGCCCATACTGCATCGTGTACAGAGCGCGGCACATGGTCAAAACAGCATACGCCTGGTATTCGCTGCTGCGCAGTAGCGTGGGATCATCCAGTTTGGCCCGCCACCAGGTGTCCAGAATGCCCCAGGCCGCTTGCCGCAGCGCCGCTGGTTCCACCGGATCAATCAGCGTGTGCGGTGGTGGCCCTGCCAGGGCAATACCGTGTTCGCGCAAGATGTGCCGCTGGATTACCCAGTCGCTGCCATGTTCGTCCACGTCGAAACTGCCATCAATGCGCAGCGCCGGGTAGCGACAGTTAGCCGGGTCATAACGGCGCAGGGCCGCCAGAGGAATGTAGGAACCTTCCAGTTTGGCCGCCCACTTCAAGCCGCTGCGGCGCAGGCGGCTGTGCATAGCCGCTAGCTGGGGTAGCATCTCTGCCGGCAGCGTCTCCCCCGTTACCGCCACAAAATCCACATCGCTGCGCCGCGGCGCAAAATCCCCACTCGCCAGCGACCCATGCACGTACATCCCCACCAACTGCTCCCCCAACACCGCCCGCACCCCTGCCAGCAGCGCTTCCAACAACTTGTTTACATCAGAGTAAGGCGTCGGATGGTCGTGATCGATGGACACAATGGGTATTCAAATAGCGCGCATCAATAGTCTGACGGTGTTGGCGGGTTTTTAATTGTTGTATTTCTTAAAAAAATGAAAGTTGTTTCTCGCCAGATTTTTTCTTTTCAGGCCACCATAATCCTACAATAGTAAAAATGTGGGGATGTGTTGAAATATTGCCAAGATAGAAACACAAATCTTTATTAACTGCGCATACTTCGTTTGCTAATTTTTCAACAACCATACTGGAAGCAAGTTGACGCGGCTTGCCTTTCTGGCGCAAATTAAAGTATAAGGCATCAAATTCCCAATCAAGAACGCTGAAATTATGGTCTTGTTGACAACGCTCATCATCGCAGCGAAATTGAATCTTAAAACGGTAATCAGGAGGTGTTAAAGGTTTGATTTCGTGTTGGGTTTCAGGATCAAGAGGCAGTTCCATCTGCGCTATTGCGTTTTGATATTTGTTCCAAAAAGAGTTCCTTTCGCTTTGGCTGTATGGTTGTGCAATAACCCTTGTAATAGATTTTGGTCGTACCAATCCCAATGAAGTATGGTCCACGCTTTGCTGCTCTTGCAAAGCTTCTACAGACTGGAATACGTTTCCTGTTTGCATAATCCACTCTGCACGATCATCCCAATTGCCTCCGGGTTTAGTAGAAATTGTTTCATATACTTTGATATCATCGGCTCGAATCTTGTAACTCTCCGGTCTTGGATCAGATAGAGAGCGAGTAACGTAAGCTTCTATCCACTGATATTTCCTGAAGTAACTCTGATCGTCAATGTAACGAAGCGGAATAGGGTAAAGCCGAACCAATCTTTTTGTGTCAGCAAATACACCACCTGTACAGACGATTTCTCGATAAGTCTTACTCAATTCAGGGCGGGTCTTTCCCCAGATAAGTATTTTTCGTCTCTCCCATTTGTTTTCCATATTTTCCCCTCACTCAATTTTAATCAGTTCAATGATATTTCCGTGCTGGCGAATTTTCTCAATAAGAATACTACGGTGACAGTTCTTATGTTTGCGTTCATAACATAATAACGCAACAGAAGATTCGCTGTTTATATCCAACTCAAGTATATCAATCACCTGTGGATTTTCTTCCAAGTATTCAGAATACATTTGCAAACACTGTTGTAGATCAACTCCCAGTTTATGGTAGGGATTACCTGCTTCCTTTATGTGTTTATAACCAATTCCCGCATTCTCCAGATGTCTGGACAAAGACTTTTTGCTAAAGCCTTTCTTACGAGACACGGGAAATTCACGAACATCCAATAGTGTTGTGACGCTTAAATCTCGCAGAATAATTATTAGTTCTTCAATATCCCTTTTCTCGTAGCCCAGGCTTATAAGCCGTAAAGTCATTATCCCTTCTCCAAATCCCAACATTTACCAGAACATTTATTCTACCAGCGAGATGGTTGTTTGAAAAGAGATAAATCTTGTTGATTCGTTTTCGGGCATGGTTCAAAAAGCAGAAGGTATCCTTTACAAATTAGCCCACGAATTGTCATTCTGAGCGGAGTCTTCGGAGCGAAGAATCCCCACGTCTCGACTA
>CAZDSN010000120.1:0-9044 GCA_964507675.1 uncultured Ardenticatenaceae bacterium
GCCCTGCAAATGGACATCAAGATCAGCGGCATCTCCACCGATATGATGGCGGAAGCGTTGGAACAGGCGCGGCAAGGGCGCATGATTATCCTGGAATCTATGGCGGCTACCCTGGCCGAACCGCGTCCCGAATTAAGCAAGTGGGCGCCGCGCATGGAAAGCATCAAGATTGACCCGAGCAAGATCGGGGCCGTCATTGGCAAGGGCGGCGCAACCATCCGCAGCCTGGAAGAGAATTATGAAGTCTCGATTGACATCCAGGATGACGGCACGATTTACATTGCCGGCATTGACGGCGTCAAAACGAACGAAGCGATTGATTACATCCACAACCTGACGCGCGGTCCAGAACTGGGCCAGGTCTACACAGGCAAAGTGGTACGCATTGAAAGCTTCGGGGCCTTTGTGGAACTGATGCCCGGCACAGATGGGATGGTGCACATCTCCCAGTTGGCTTCGCAGCGTCTGGAACGGGTGGAAGATGCCGTCAAGTTGGGCGACGAAGTAATGGTCATGGTCACCGACGTAGACGAAAGCTCCGGCAAAGTCCGGCTGTCGCGCCAGGCCGTGTTGGAAGGCTGGACGCTGGAAGAAGCCCGCGATCGGGATACGCCCGGCGGCGGCAAGCGTTCTAATGGCGGCGGCAGTCGCGGTGGACGCAGCGGCGGCGGCGACCGCGGTGGTCGTAGCGGCAGCGGCGGCAGCCGTCCACCTCGTCGTGGCGGCGATCGGCGCAACTAATAACCCCGCCGTCGCGTCAAAGCGTACCAGGTAATCATCCGTAAACAAGCTCAATATCATGAGCTTGAACGCCCCAACCGTGTTCCCACGATTGGGGCGTTTTGTTTTGGGGTAAAATTGGGCAAAATTGTGGTAATTTGCCTGCACACAGTACCACTCAGCTTTGGTATAATGTCGCCATGATGCGGTTTGCTGATGAACGCCGGTGATAATACCCGGCCAACATTCAAGCCGTTCCGGATATAACCGCCACAGGCTGCCCGTGCGCCGCCGCCAGGGAAACAAAAAGAAAATGGAAACAGAAAGCCAGGAACTCCCCCCGCCACCCGCAGAGATGCCGGCAGACGCCGAAACATTTCCGCCTTCGCCGGATTGGAGCATCCGCACCAAGCGGGCCGTCGTATCTGGTCTATTAATCGTGCTGCTGCTGTTCTTCTACCAGGTTCGCGGCGTCCTGATTCCGGTCATTATGGCCGTCGTCGTTGCTTATGTGGTGCTGCCGCTGGTCAACCTGCTGCACCAACGCACGCGCCTGTCGCGCAATCTGTCCATTGTCGTGGTTTATCTGCTGATCCTGGCTATCCTGTTGGCCATCCCCATCACCACTATTCCCTCGATCATCAACGAAGCCAACGCCCTGATTGAACGGACGCCCGACTATTTGCAGGGCGTGGGCGAGTTTCTCAGCCGCCCTCTCACCATTGCCGGCTTTACGATTCCTTTAGATCAATACCCCATCCTGGACCAGGTTTATGCCAGTCTGGCTGAAAATGTGGTGCAAATTGCGCAGTCAATCGGGCGGGAATCGGTGAACGTGTTAGGCAATGTGGCCGGCGCAACCCTGTCCACTATCGGCTGGATTGTCATTGTATTGGTGCTGTCCATTTATATGGTAAAGGATTTCCGCCAGCTTTTTGACTCAACGGTGCACCTGATCCCGCCGCCGTATCAAGGGGATGCGTACCGGTTGGGGAACGAAATCAGTTTGACGTGGAATGCCTTTTTGCGCGGTCAACTGGTGCTTTGCCTGGTAATCGGCACGGCTACGTTTATCCTGGCGTTGATTGTGGGGCTGCCAAATGCATTGGTGCTGGCGTTAATTGCCGGCATTGCCGAATTCATACCCAATCTGGGGCCGGCATTGGCCGCCATTCCCGCCGTGTTAGTGGCGCTGTTTCAAAGCCAGGCCAGTTGGCTGGGCGTTAACATGTCCCCGCTGCTGTACGCCGCCATCGTCCTGGGCATCTACATCCTGATCCAGCAGGTGGAAAACCTTTTCTTAGTGCCACGCATCATTGGCCGCAGCCTCAACCTGCACCCATTTGTTGTCTTTCTCGGAGCCATAGCCGGGGCAAACATTGCCGGCATCCTGGGCATTTTGCTGGCAGCGCCAATTTTAGCCACCTTGCGTCTGATGCTGCTCTATATGTTCCGCAAACTCTCCGATCTGCCGCCCTTTCCTTTGTCGGAACCCGCCCTCTCCAAGAGGGCGGAAAGTGGCTCATTGCCGCCGCCGCGGGCAATTGAGGTACAAAGGGTTGAGTCCTCAACGCTTGAAACTCCCAGGGAGGTGTCCAGGCCAGGCGCTGTAGGGGAAAAGGGATGAGCGAGTGGGTCATCCGGTTGGCGCGTCTCGAAGATGAAGCGGCTGTGCGTGCCTTGTCGGCGCACATCTGGGAGGGAGATGATTACGTTCCTGACACATTTGCCGATTGGGTGACCGATCCGCTGGGGCGTTTTTATCTGCTTTTTGTGGAAGAGCATCTGGCCGGCTTTGGCAAGTTGACGTGTCTGGCAGCGGGAGAGTGGTGGCTGGAAGGGCTGCGCGTTCACCCCGACTTTCGGGGCCGGGGCATTGCGCGGGCGCTGCATAATTACGCCGTTGAACTGGCAGATGAAATGGCTGCCGGGGTGCTGCGTTTCGCCACCGCCTCCACAAACCTGGCTACCCATCACCTGGCTGCCTCCACCGGCTTTACGCTCGTGTCCCGCTACTTGTTAGTCGAAGCTGTCGCGGCGCCCGAGACAGCGGCAGAGCATTCATTTCAGCCCGTCGCCGCGGCCCATCACGCCGCGGCTGCCGCCTGGTTAGCGCAGGCGGCAGTGCAGCAGAGTACGGCCGGGTTGTATGAAGATGGCTGGCAGTGGTTTTCTCTGCCGCCGGCGCTGCCGGCATTGCTGGCTGCCGGCAGGGTATATGGGTGGCGAGACTGGATGGGCCTGGTCATCGTAGACACAACGCATGACGCGGCAGAGCCGGACACGATGTGGGTAAACCTGGCGGTCACCGAGAACCTGGCAGAAATGCCGGCGCTGCTCACCGATTTGAGGCAGCTTGCCACCCATCTGGGCAAACAAACCATCGAAGGCAAACTGCCGGCCTTGCCCCCTATGCGGGTAGCGCTGGCGGCAGCCGGCTGGGAACTGAACGAAGACCTGGAAATGTTCATTTTTGCCCGCCCCCTGCCCGGTCAGGTAAACTGACACAGGAGAAAAAGTTTTTTTGCCACGAACGGCACAAATTTTCTGACCACTCTCCACTATTCACTGACCACTATTCTCGAAAGAGTTCCCCATGCGCGGCGACGCACCACGAGGAATGAAAATTTTTTGACACGAATTTCACGAATGACACGAATTTTCTGACCACTGACCACTATTCACTGACCACTTTTCCCAAAGGAGACGGATATGAACGACAACAAAGATGATACGCTGGCGCAAACGGACAATTTCATGATCTGGCGCAGCCAGGAAGAAGACGAAACCTTTTATCACGTGGAATTGGGGGGTCTGACCCTCCACTTTCTGGGCGACGAATGGGATGAATTCGTGGTCTTAATGAAAGAAGCCAGCGCCCCCCGGCACTAGGTACACGTAGCTTTTTCCCACAAGTCCCTGTTGACTGTTGACTGTTCCCTGTTGACCGTTCACTGTTCACTGTTCACTGTTGCCTGTTCCCTGTTGACTGTTCACCGTTCACTGTTCACTGTTGACTGTTCACCGTCCCCCTCCCTATTCCGCAGGAGTTTATCCATGTCTGAACACGAGCCAGCTATCGAATACGTCCCTATGATCCGGGATATGCCGGCAGATGAACGCCCGCGCGAACGGTTCATGCACGCCGGTCCGCGCGCCGTCTCATCGGCAGAACTGCTGGCCATTACATTGCGCACAGGAGTTGGTGGGGAAAACGTGCTGCGGCTGGCAGAACGGCTGCTGGTGCAAATGAATGGCCTCTCCGGGCTGGCTCAAGCCAGTATTGCCGAAATCACCCGCGTAAAAGGGATTGGCCCCACCAAAGCAGTGCAAATACAGGCGGCATTAGAGCTGGGCCGGCGGCTCCTGGCCACCGCGCCGCAAGAGCGCCCGCGGATCACCTCCCCTGCCGACGCCGCCAACTTGTTGATGTCCGAAATGATGTTTCTGGAACAGGAACATTTGCGGGTCATTCTATTGAATACACGAAATAACGTACTCAAGATGCCCACCATCTACGTGGGCAGTCTGAATACATCGGTGGTGCGGATTGGCGAAATCTTTCGCGCCGCCATCAAAGAGAACGCCGCCGCGCTCATTGTGGCCCACAACCACCCGTCAGGCGACCCCACCCCTTCACCGGAAGACGTGCGCGTGACGCAGGAACTGGTGAAAGCGGGCAAATTGCTCAGTATTGAGGTGCTGGATCACATTGTCATCGGGCGACAACGATTTGTGTCCTTGAAGGAACGGGGTCTGGGGTTTAGCTAAAGAAGTTCAACTTCTGGGAGAAGTTGAACTTCTTCGCCCATGACGACAGGCAGATTAGGACCCTTGTTCAGGCATCTCAGAGTGGTGCAGCTTCACAGGATCGGAAACTTTGCGCACCCGCAGATTGACCAGTTCCACGGCAAAAGAAAAAGCCATCGCAAAATAGGCGTAGTTCTTTAAGTGCAGTTCGTGCGCGGCTTCCGGATTCCAACCTTCGATAACCAGTAGCGTGCCAATCAAAATAAGGAAAGCCAGGGCCAGAATCTTCATGGTGGGATGGTGCTCGACAAAACGGCTAACGGTTCCGGCAAACAGCAGCATGATGGCGGCAGCAATAAGGATGGCTGGAATCATGACAGCCAGGTTTCCGGAAATCCCCACCGCCGTAATGACCGAGTCCAGGGAGAAGACGAGGTCCACCACCATAATCTGCAGCACAACCCCCCACAACGACGAAACCGGCTTCGCTTCGCCATGCGGGCTGCTCAGCGACTCCAGCTTCTCGTGTATTTCGTAGGTGCTTTTGCCAATGAGAAAAGCGCCGCCTATCAGCAAAATAAGGTCGCGGCCGGAAAAGCCTTTGCCGGCAATCGCAAACAGGTCAGCGGTCAGCCCCATGACCCAGGTGATGCTGATCAGGAGTATAAGGCGGGTGACGACGGCGGCAGCAATGCCCATCTGCCTGGCCCGTTCTTGCTGCGCTGCCGGCAGCTTGCCGGCAATAATGGCAATAAAAATCACGTTATCAATCCCCAGCACAATCTCCAGGGCAGTCAACGTCAACAATGCAACCAGATTCTCTGCGGTGAATAGTTCTGCCATAGTTTTACTTGTCCATTTCCTTAAGTTTGTGACTTCTTGCAGCCAGAGCGCCCTATTTCTAGCACGCCATCCCCTTTTTTACAACCCCTAGATGGTCCAAAAACATCATACAGGTAAGTCGCGCGGCTGCCATACCTGTACCAGCCTGCCTACGGTATCCTCATCCAGATCACGCCACTGGGCGACAGGCAGTTCCACCTGCGCCAGGGCAGCCGTAGGCATCTGCGCGGCCTCGCCTGTCAACGCTTCCACCAGTTCTTCCAGACCCGGATTGTGCCCCACCACCATCACGCACTGCGCCGTCTCCGGCGCGGTCTGCAAGACCTCCAGGTAATCCAGCGGGTCCGCATGATAAAGGCTGCGCCGCACCGCCAGGTCATCCTCATAACCGCAGGCCAGGGCCACAGCTTCAGCCGTAGCCAAAGCCCGCTCTGCCGAAGATGTGAAAATCATCTCCGGCGTCAGCTCTTCTCGAACCAGCAGCCGCCCCATCCGCGGCGCATCCGCTTTGCCGCGAGCATTGAGCGGACGATCGTGGTCGGCCAGATAAGCATTATCCCAACTGGACTTGGCGTGGCGCAATATCAGGAGTGTTTTCATCACTAGTTCAACGAAAACGGCCCTGGCTGCCGATCCTCTTCTGGCGGGCGCAGCAGCGCCTTTAGCACGGAGATTTCTTCACGGTAGAAGGTGTGCAGGGCGTCAAAGAGTTGGCGGGTGTCCTGTTGCAGCAGCAGCGTTTGCTTCTTCTCCGCAGGTATTTGCAGCAGTGAGGCCGCCAGAAAGGCAAACGCTTCCGGCTCGGCGGGCAATTTGACGGTATTCAGGTCTACTTGATCGGCGCTGGCCAGAATAGTTAGATAACGGGATACCAGGGGGCGAAGCTGTTCGTTGGCCGCTGCCAGTTTGGGCGCGTCGGCGGCCGCTAGCGGCCACAGCTCGACCACGCCGGCCAGATACGGTTTATCATGCCTCAGTTCCCTGATGCGTATACGATCCTGCCCCACTGCCAGCAGGTTCATGCGCCCATCTTCCAACGGCTGCACGTGCGTCACCCGCGCTGTGCAGCCAATGGCGTGGGGTTCTGCCGCGCCGCCCACCTCCTGGCCGCGGCGGATCAGGGCCACGCCAAAGGGGGCGTGCTGGCGCAAACAGAGCTGGATCATTTGCTTGTAACGCTCTTCAAAGATGTGCAGCGTCAGGGGCATGCCCGGGAACAAGACGGTGTGCAGCGGGAATAACGGGATTTCGAACATGGATATTTCCTCACTGGCTACGATTCTAGCATACCCGGGTCGCCAGCAAAATGGGTCATGCAGTCCTCTCACGGGGAGCGGCGGAAACACTGCGGCGTAACCCAATGGTGACAAACCGGCAGGCAATTCATGACGTTTGTCATGTGATTATAGCCCTCTGTTGCATACGCTATAAGTGAAGTGTAGCTTTGGGCGGCACTGTTGGTTGTATGCTGTAATTGTTTGCTACCAGCCTCAAAAATGTCAAAAGCTGATAATGGGGTAAATAGCATTTTTCGCTAAAGGAGCAGTCCAAATGACAGAGCGTAAGGTAACTCGTGACAAATGGGTAGGAGGCATTGTACTGATTGTGATCGGTATTTTTGCCCTGGTGATGCAATTTGTAGATATGCAGCAGGTTGGGGTGTACATTTTGCCGGCATTAGCCGTCATCTTCCTGGCCTGGGGCTTGATTGCCCGCCAGATTGGCCCCATTATCCCAGGAGGCATCCTGGCTGGTCTGGGGCTGGGCACACTGTTCGCTTCCGGCGTCTGGAAACTGCCGGCAGACATGGACGAAGGGGGCGTTTTCCTGCTCGCCTTTGCCATCGGCTGGGCCTTGATCACCGTCCTGTCCTTCTTCGTAGCGGACAAAGTTCACTGGTGGCCCCTCATCCCCGCCGTGATCATTGGCGTAACCGGCTTTGCCGTCCTCTATGGCGGCGTCTTTAATAACGTCCTGGAACTGTTTGGCTACGCCTGGCCCGCCCTCTTAATCCTGGTGGGGTTGTACATCATCTTCCGCCGCCGCGTCGCCGCCCCCCAATAAACCCTTCCCAGCCCCATAATTGTTTGTGCTGAGTGTCATCCCCGCCGCCAGCGGCGATGACACTCATTTTTTTTAGGGTCGCCCCGCCAGCGCCTCCCATAGCTTCCCGTTTCCCGTTATCCGTTTTCTGTTATCTGTTTTCCGTTATCTGTTTTCTGTTATCCCGGGCGCTTCAACAGCGGCAGAAAGATCTGACGCGGCCCATAAGCCACCGCTTCTGTGTCGCTGCTGGCCTGCACCATTACCCCTTCTACGGCCGTAACCGTCACCTGGCTGGTCAACATCCCCAGGTAATCCGGCGCGGTGGCCACGGTGACGGCGCTGCTCCAGGTCTGTCCCGCAGGAATAAGCGTTTGCCAGACAAGCGTGTCCGCGGGGGTAACCGACGGCGGCATCACCTGCGTAATGGTAGCCGTCAGGCTGACGGCGTTGGTGTTGGTGACCAGCAGGTGATACGTTAGCGCCTCCCCGGCCAGCACGGGCGAGGGTTGGCTGCGCAGCGTCACGGCCACGCCAGATGGCGCCATGGCGCACAAGAAAGGCACAATATGGTCGCCGCTGCCATCCAGCGTGACGATATTGTGGTCGCCGCCAGAGTAAGTGTAGTAATCGTGGGGGGGCCCCAGCGCGCCCAGTTTAGCGTTCAAACTGTTGCTGTGGCCGATGGGCACAGCCTCGTCTGCCGTGCCGTGGTGAATTTGCAGTGCCGGCATATCCTGCCCAAAGTACGCCGGGGAGCTTTGCAGCAGCGCCTGGCGCGCCTCGGCCAGCGGCGTTACCCCATCTACGTATGGCAGCACAATCTCCATCACCTGCGGCAGCACAGCATCGTTAACCGCATCCGGCGGCGGCCCGCCATGGTCAACCCAATACTCCGCGTCGGCGCGCAGGGAAGGTAAAAACAGGTCGGCCGGGCCAAAATAATCCACCAGCCGCTGCATCCGCCCATCTCGCGCCCCTTGCAGCAGGGAAACGCCCGCGCCGCGGCTGACGCCCAGCGTGACCACCCGCGCCGCATCGGCCTGGGGAATGTGCGCCAGCGCATCGGTGAGCAAAGCCATGCTGTCATCCACATCGTAATTCAAGCGGCTTTGCTCCCCCTGCGACGTAAACGTGCCCAAATAGCTGGAAAGAATGTATTCGCCGCGGAAAGAGGGCATGACGTAGATAAACTCGTCCGCCGGACAACTGCCAGACAGCGTCGCATCCAGCACCGACAGTTCCGCCTCCAAAAAGAGATAGTTCCCTTTATGGTTATATACCAGCACCGGGTAGCTGCGCTCTGGCTGGAACGCCGCCGGAAAACGGATAGCCCCATAATGCCGCTCCCCATCAATCTGCTGCGACACAATCCACACCGGGTGGGACAGGATGGTGGCTGAGGTATGCACAGTCCAGCTAATCACCGCCGGCTGCCGCGCCGCCCAGTCGCTGCCCACGGCGGCGATTTCCTCCGCCGCAGGCGGCGCAAACAAAGCGGCCAGATCCGCCTGCCCCATAGCCGACAACATCGGCCGATCAGTCGCCCACACCAGCAGGCAGCCTAAACAAATGGAGAGGGAAAATGCCGGCAGCCATCCAAACCTTCTCATGTCGCCCTTACCCTATCCAGAAAGCGGGCTTTCCCCCCCCCCCCCCCCCCCAAAGGCCAAAAAAACCCGTAAACC
>CAZDSN010000121.1:0-9018 GCA_964507675.1 uncultured Ardenticatenaceae bacterium
GGGCAATTGAGGGCGGATGTACATGTATGAAGCGCCACAAATGCTGTCACCTTTGCTCCCTATTGCGAAGCGACCATCAATCCTCTATACTGTGAAAATTCAGGACAACCCCACCAAGTTGGAAGAAGCTTGCTCTGCAATCTTGTCGAATATCCCCCCATTTTCATCTTCTGCCGCATGGTTACGCCGCCGGGTAACCTTTGCGCCTGCCTCCGCCCTGATGTCAACTAACCAGATCAGAATCCAAGGTGCAAAGAATGACCACAGTATCAGCCAAAGCTACGTTTGCTAACGCGATTCGCGAGCCTTCTAATCGGATCAACCTCTTAGCCTTCCTCCTGGGTACATTCGCCGGCGTCATGAAGTTGCTTTCCGCCTGGCTGGGCCAGGACAGTGGGGCAGCCCTCTTCGGCCTGGCGCTGACGGTTCTGGGCATTGTGGCGGGTTCTCTTTATTTTCGCTATATGCTCAGCATATTCTTTGAGTTCACCGATGAAAGCTTCCGCTATGAAGAAGATTGGCGAAAGCTATCCTTCGCCTGGAAAGACATTGAAGCTGTCAAGATTGAGCCTCGCAAGAAACGACTGACGGTCTGGGTGCATGGCAAACCCCGTCCCATGCATTACTTTGGAGTAGCCGACAGCGAGTTTGATCAAATGAAGCAGTTCTTGCTCACGAAGCTTTCCGAATATGGAATTCCACAAAAATAGGTGGCGGATGCCTGTTCCATCAAGTCGCTTTTCTTCAGCTGGGCACCGATTTGAACGCAGCGGTCTATCCCGTTTGAATAAATGGTATAATGAACCCGACCTTATTGAAAACAGGAAGCTAAATGTCCGGAAAGGAAGCCACCGCACACCCGACTCGGTCACCGGCTACCAGAAGATCATCCCCAACCCGCAGCGTCTGGTTGAGGAGCCTGTGGCTGATGACTACATCGTTCTGACGCAGCGCCCGACTTACCAGTCTGACGCCGGTTGGGAAAACCAGGCGGAACGCCCGGCCTACGTCCAGGCCAACAAACTGCGCTTCCTGCGCCCGTACCAGCTCACAGCTATTCACCGCTTGCAGGATGCCGTGAAGGAAATGTCGTGGGAAAATCGCCAAGGCGGTAAACAAAGTTTGGGGAAATGATGAGTAAGCCAAACAACGTTGTTCAAACCAAAAGTTACGCGTTTGCTGTGCGCATTGTCCGACTCTACCAACATCTTGTCGCCGAAAAAAAGGAGTTTACTCTATCAAGGCAGGTATTACGGTGTGGCACAAGTATAGGAGCAAACATAGAAGAAGCTATCGGGGGACAATGAGGAAGGGTGAAGGGGTTAGCCAGCAATGGACTGATTCCGAGGCGCGTTCATTGGCTGGCGGCAGTGACTCTGGATACCGCCGCGGCGACATCTAGCTCTGCCGGCATTCCCCAACGCAGCCAGGCCAAAAACTCCACGTTGCCGTCTGCGCCCGTTACGGGCGAGCGGATCAGGCCAGCAGGCGACCAACCGCCAGCGGCAGCGTCTGCCAGCACATCTTGCAACACCTGGCGGTGCACCGCCGGTTCCTTGATCACTCCGCCCTTCCCCACCTGAGCGCGCCCGGCTTCAAACTGCGGTTTAATCAAGGCAATTACATCTGCCTGCGGGGTCAGCCAGCCTTGCACTGCCGGCAATATCAACCGCAGCGAAATAAAGGACACGTCAATTACGACCAGGCTCACCGGCTGCGGCAGCGCCGTCACGTAGCGGGCGTTGGTGCGCTCCATTACCACCACTCGCACATCCTGGCGCAGCCGCCAATCCAACTGCCCATAACCCACATCCAACGCATACACCCGCGCCGCCCCCGCTTGCAGCAGCACGTCCGTAAAACCGCCGGTGCACGCCCCCACGTCAGCGCACACCCGCCCGCCTGCGTCTAGTCCAAAAGCCGTTAGCGCCGCCGCCAGCTTGTAGCCGCCGCGGCTGACGTAGGGCAGCGGGGCGGCCACGTCAATGGCCGCCGTCAGCGGCACAGCCATGCCGGGCTTGTCCGCCGGATCCCCATCCACGCGCACCTCGCCGGCCATTATGATCGCCTGCGCTTTGCTGCGCGTGGGAGCCAACCCCCGCTGCACCAGCAGTTTATCCAGTCGTTCTTTACCTTTGGGCATGGGAATCAGGCCAGCCGCTCCAACCAATCCGCCAAAGCATCGGCCAACGATTGTCGCAGCGGGATTTGCGGCTGCCAGCCGGTGTCGCGTTTGATTTTGCCGTAGTCCCCGTACAAACAGGGCGTGTCGGAAGGACGCATTCGCGCAGGATCAGGGGTAATGGTGACGGGAATGCCGGCAATCTCCACCAACGTTTGCAGCAGCCAATGAATCGAAACCGCCTGTCCCGAACAAATCAAATAACATTCGCCCGGCTGCCCCTGCGCTGCCAACGCCTGATACGCCGCCACCACGTCGCGCACGTCGGTAAAATCCCGCTCCGCCGCCAGATTCCCCACCGACAGCGTCGCCGCCTGCCGCCCCAACTTAATTGCTGCCAGTTGGCTGGCAAAATCAGGCACCACGAACCCGGCAGCCTGGCGTGGGCCAATGTGGTTAAATGGGCGGGCTTCAATTGCCGGCAGTTGATACCGTTCCCAATAAAGGCGCGCCAACTGCCCGGCGGCCCACTTACTCACGCCATAAGGATGGCGCGGTTCAACCGGCGTGGCTTCCGTCAGCGGCAGGTCTGTCACCTGGATGGGGCCGTAAACGTCAGCGCTGGAAACGATCAAGACGCGCGGCCGCCCGCCAGCCAGCGCCGCCTCCAAAATATTCGCCGTCCCCCCGGCATTCACCGCCAGCGTCAAAGCTGGATTGCGCCAGCTTAAGGATGGCGACGCCTGGCCCGCCAGATGGTAGATCACGTCTGGCTTGATCGCCACCATATGCTCCCGCAGCGCCGCTAAATCCAACAAGTCCCCCATCAACCGCGTCAGCCGTGGATGCTCAGGTAATTCCTGCAAGCTGGTGGCCGGATGGACCAGCGCATACAACTCATGTTCCGCCGCCAGCAAAGCGTCTACCAGATGGGAGCCAGCGAACCCCGTACCGCCTGTCACAAAAACGCGCATAATGCCTCCTTCGCACTCTTTCCATTATACCTGCACCAGGGCAAGTTGGCAGTCAGTCGCCGCACCTTAGCCCTCCCATGATGGTCCAGCCCTGGCCATCTTTCAAAGAGTGCGTTTCAAGTGGGTAAAACGAAGGAACAACAATTAATTATTTCTTCCCCCTGACAGTCCTCAACTGAAATGAAACACACCCTCTTTCAAATAGCTTGCAAACCAATTTCCCCCTCGCGTGTAACTGATTTCCGTCTATAATCGGTGTTATGGAAAGAAACTTGCAGCAGGCAGTCCAATTGGTCCAGGCAGGTTTATTAGCCAACCCTGATTCTCAACTGAAATCCCTCTACCATTTTGCCAACCAGTCGCTCCATCCCACCGTCCCGGGTCTTTCCGATCTGACCCTGATGGCTCTGGTGACGGACACAACCAGTCTGGAATATGTGCGCGCGGCCTTTTTGCCCTTGTGGCCGCAAACGCGGCCAGCGCTCTACCGGCCATTGGCGGCAGCCACAACCGCCACCTGGCAGCGCCATTTAGATCTGAATCCCATTGTGGCCCACCATCTGGCCCACCGCAGCCAGCATTTGTGGGGGTCAGAGACGCCAGTTACCCGGAAACTGCCGCCGCTAACCGAACGCGCCGCCTTTATGGCCGACGTGGTGATGCAGGCTTCGCAGGCGCTGACCGCCCCTGTCTTGTCCCCTGTCGACGCTCCCCTATACGCTGAATGGCTGCAAGGGGTAGCCCATTTATTGGGGTTGTCGCCGTCCAGGAAGGCTGAGCCAGTGTCTCTTTTTGCAGCCATTCAGACCAGATTAGGCGCGCTGCTGCCGAAAGTCGAACTATCGCCCGATCCTGCCAATCTGTTAGCCCCTTTCCGTCCAGCCGAACCACCCCCACTGGCTGACGCCCCGGCCATACTGCCAGAACTCCAGGCCATCTACGAAAAGGCGGACCGGCTGATCTTCGTCCTGCCCGACCAGCCATTGCCGCAATGGGAAAAAATTGATTGGCTGGCGGTGGCTAAGACGATTACAGGTGAATGCGCTGCGCTGCAAATTGCCACCACCAGCCAGTTTCGCCTGGCCGTCAGTTATCATTATCCGGTGCATTACGTGCTGCGCAGCTATCGCCACCTGTGGGGAGAGGATGTGTTGGCGGATTTGCCGGTGACGCGGCGGCGCTTGTGGCAGGACGCCGCCCGTCTGCCTTCGTTGTTGGAAACGGTGCAACTGCCACAGCGGTATCTGGCGGCAGCCGATGATGAACTGTCTGCCGTTATCCACGATTTCCAGAACAAGCTGCTGAATGTGCAACTGCGGCACGAACTACTGCTGCGTATGAAGCTGGTGCATAAGACGACGCCCCCCCAGCCGCTGCCCCCCCGCACCGATCCGCCGGCCAGACGGATTGCCGGCATTTTCCAACACCTGAACTTCTGGGCCAATCTCTACTTTGGCCTGATGCAGCAGCAGCCGCCCGCATGAACCGTTGGTGGCAAAGCTGGCAGCGCGTTTTAGCTGCCGCCCGCTACGGTCTGGCTGGGCGCTGGCTGCTGCTGCTGTTGTGCCTCTCCTGGCTGCTGCCGCCGCCGACCCTGATCACCCCCGGCCCGCCCCAGACCGTCCAGACTACCCACCCCACTCTGGGCGTACACACCCGCCTCACCGATGAAGTCGAGCCGTGGAAAATACAGCGCTCGCTGCAAATGGTGCGCCAGATGGGTGCGCCCTGGATTGTAGAATTCTTCCCCTGGGCTTACTATCAGGGGCGGGACGGGCAGATCGCCTGGGAACATCCCGATCTGGTGGTGGAGCACGCCGCGGCGCAAGGGTTGGCCATCATCGCCCGCCTCGGCCTGGTGCCTGATTGGGCCAGACCCCCCGATACGCCGCTGACCTACCTGGAACCCGCCGCCTATGAGGATTTTGCCGCTTTTGCCGCCGCCTTTGTCGCCCGCTATAAGAAGCACGTCGGCTTCATTATTGTAGGCAACGAACCCAATCTCAATTATGAGTGGGGGTATCGCCTCACCACGCCCCAGGATTACGTAGATTTGCTCCAGGTCATTTACCCCGCCGTCAAAGCCGCCAACCCGGACATTGTTGTACTGGCGGGCGCGCTGGCTCCCACGCTGGAACCCGTTGGCTCTCCGTGGGGCAGTAATGATCTGGCGTATCTTGCCGGCATGTACCAGGCCGGCGCTGCCGCTTACTTTGACGGGTTGGCCGTCCACAGCTATGGTCTCACCTTTCCCCCAGAAGCCGAACCCGCGCCCGATTTGCTTAACTTTCGCCGCGTCGAATTGGTGCGGGCGGTGATGGAAGAGTATGGCGACGGCAGCACTCCCATTTACATCACCGAGAGCGGCTGGAACGACCACCCGCGCTGGACCCTGGCCGTTCGCCCTGGGCAGCGTATCAGTTACACCCTGGACGCCATCCGCTACGCCGAAGCCAACTGGCCTTACGTCAGGCTGCTGGCCATCTGGTCTTTTCGCTACCCGGCCCCCGTCAGGAGCTACCCTGATTACTTCACCCTGGTTACGCCTGAATTTGTGCCCAAACCCATCTACCATGAATTACAACAATTCACCGGTAACTGATCACAGGAGTTCCTCATGAGCAAACGCCCGCCACGATGGGTGAAGATTTTGCCACGAATTGCACGAATTTCCACAAATTCTGATCAGCGCCTCCGCGCCTCTGCGTGAGTCTGGCTATGAGGTATCGCCGGCTGCGAACAAACTGGCAGTTTGTCCTCCCGTTCTCCGCCTTTCTGCGCCTTCGCCTGAGTCTGGCTATGAGGCGTGGACAGGCATGGCTGTTGCTGTTCTGCCTGTTGGCGCTGGCTGGCTGCCAATCGAATAATGACACCTGGGCGCGAATTCAGGACAGCGGTGTGCTGCGGGTCGGGATAGACCCCACCTATCCCCCCTTTGCGGTAGCCACAGACAGCGACTTGTGGGGTTTTGACGTAGACCTGATGCGAGCGGTGGCCGCCGCCTATGAACTGGAGGCGCAGTTTATTTACTTTGGCTATGATGGTCTTTATGACGCCCTGGTCACGGAGCAGGTAGACGTCCTGGCCTCAGCCCTGGTCGTGCAGCCCGAACGCACTCGCGACTTCGCTTACAGCCAGCCTTATTTTGACGCGGGTCAGGTGCTGATTGTAGCTGCCGCTTCCCCTATCACCGGGCCAGATGATCTGGCGAACCACATTCTGGCAGTGGAACTGGGGGCGCAGGGGCACGTGCTGGCCACAACCTGGCAGCGCCGTCTGCCCGGCCTGACCATTGTCCCCCAGAGAAGCGTTAGCGAAGCGCTGGATGCTGTCGCCAGCGGCGCAGCCGGTGCGGCTCTGGTGGATACTGTTAGCGGCCGTCTCTATTTACAGCAAACGCCCCATCTCGTCAGGCTGTCGCCGCCTGTGGAAAGCGAACCTTACGCCCTGGTGGTACGCGCAGACGACACGCTACTGCTGACCCGATTAAACGACGCGCTGCAAGCTTTGCAAGGCAGCGGTGCGCTCGACGAGATCACCCGCCGCTGGTTAGATTCGCCGGACAATTAACGGATGAAAAGCAGCCCAAGGTGTGTTATACTGTCAGCATCGGGGCGCTTGCGCCACCTTTATCCTGCATACAAACTCTATAAAAGTCTCAAACAGGGTTGGCATTGGCGTGCCGGGCCAGGACTTTTGTAGTTTTTAGGGAAAAACCGATCTTACACTCAACAAGGAGCATCCCACATGAAAGATTCCCCCGTTCCCGATCTATTTGGGAAAATCAGCGATGAATCAACCTGGCTGGGCAAACTTGCCGCCAAAATCCCGGGGTTTAGTGGCTACATGGAACGCGGTCGCCGCCGTGAGGCAGACCAACTCCTGCGCCAAACCATTGCCCACCGTATTGAGGAAATCCGGCTGCAGTTGGGCAGCGTCCATCAAGAAATGAGCCGCGATATTTTGCTGGCTATCGAATACGCTGAACCTCTGGGTGAAGTGGACACCAGTTTGATGGGCCTGGCCAGTAAGGTGAAAGACGCGCCACAGGGTTATGCCGGTTTTTTTGACGCGGTAAAAGTAAAGGAAGATGACCTGGCGCGGGTGTATGCGTTTGATGCCAGCATGATGGATTTTGTAGACGAACTCGCCGCCGCCGCCGATCAGCTTTACAGCGCCGTGCGCGAGAATGGCGATATGGCCGGCCTGATCCGCCAGATGAGCCAGACAGCCCGTCAGGCTAACAACAGCTTTAATTCCCGTCACGAAATCATGATGGGCATTAGCTAAACCCGAACAGGAGAGGAGAAAACAATCATGGCTCGAGTATTTGATCGCGTAGCAATCGAATCCTGGCTGCAAGATGAAATCGTGCAGAAATTTCCGCGTGGCGGCCTGGGCGACATTCGCTTAGGCTCCCCCTGCATCGTCAATCCGGGCGAAGTCGCCGTCTTTGTCCGCAGCGGTGAATCGCTGGGCACCATGGACTCCGGCACGCACGTCCTCACGACCGCGAACATCCCCTGGTTAACCGACCTGCTAGAAAAGGGATTGTTTGGCGGCAAAAACGTGTTTACCGCCGATGTCTATTATCTGAAAACGACTGATATGACGCTCAAATGGGGCACGGCTAACCCCATTATCGTTGAACACATGAACCGCCCACCGGGGGCCAGCGCCATGGTTGGCAATGGCACTTACGTCGTTAAGGTCAAGGACCCCTGGCGATTCCTCAATGCCATGGACGCCTTCCGTGAAAGCGTACGCCAGGCGCAGATAAAGGAACGTCTCGACCCGATGCTGGGCGTTTTCATGCAAGACAAATTGTCCGAACTGGCTACCGCCAAAAACCTGGGGCCGGCGCAACTGCAATCCTTCTCGCAGGAATTAAACAACCTGCTGGTCGGCCTGCTGCAAACGGAGTTTGACGCCGTAGGCATGACGCTGGTAGATTTCAATATTCGCCTGGGGCTGCACCCCGAATCCCTCACCGTCGTCACCAAAATGGGGTACGGCACGGGTTATTCCCAGATGCAAATTGCGGATGCCGCTGTGGCCGCCGCCGAGAATCCCGCTGGGGGCAACCTGGGTGAATTAGGTCTGGGCATGATGGGCATTGGGGCGATGCAGCAGCAGCAAATGATGCAGCAGCAGCAGTTGCAACAACAGGCGCAACAACAGGTGCAGCAGCAAGCGCCGCAGCCCACTACGCCAGCCGCCAGCAGCGCCCTGCCGGACGTGATGACGCCAGCCCAGGCAGCTACCTATCTCCAGGTGACAGAAGCGGACGTCCTGGCTGCCATTGAAGCGGGAGACCTGAAAGCGCGCAAGATTGGAGCCGCCTACCGCATTTCGAAAGCCACCCTGGATGAATATCTGGCTGGTTAATTGAAGAAGTCAGGCTTTTGCCAAAAAGCCTGACTTCTAAAAGGTTGCTATATGAAATTGTTGATCCTGGGCGGAACCATCTTTTTGGGCCGCCACCTGGTGGAAGCCGCTTTGGCCCGCGGCCACGAAGTGACGCTGTTTAATCGGGGCCAGCACAATATTGATCTTTTCCCCCACGTGGAAAAGCTGCGCGGCGACCGGAATGGCGACCTGCACAGTTTACAGGGACGTACCTGGGATGCCGTGATTGACACCTGCGGTTATGTGCCGCGTATTGTGCGCGCTTCGGCGGAGCTTTTGCAAGACGCCGCCAGCCATTACACGTTTATCTCCAGCATCTCTGTCTACGCCGATTTTCGTCAGGCCAATATGGATGAAACATACCCGGTAGGCACGCTGGCTGATGAAAGCGTCGAGGCGATAACTGGCGACACCTACGGCCCGCTGAAGGCATTGTGTGAACAGGCCGTGGAAGCGGCGCTGCCGGGACGCACCTTGAATATTCGCCCGGGGCTGATTGTGGGGCCGTACGAT
>CAZDSN010000122.1:0-8916 GCA_964507675.1 uncultured Ardenticatenaceae bacterium
CGGGGTGGCGCGTCCAGACCACGCCGTCGGGCGACGAAGCCAGGCCAATGGCGCCACCTAGTTCCCCGTTGTTATAGTAGAGACGGTATCCTGTTGCATGTTCGATGACCATCGGATAACGAACCGCGTCGCCATCCCAATCGCCAGGAATAGTCTGACCGTTAGACCCATCCAGAATGGTCACGTACTGGTCAATGTCGCGAGTCCAGGTATCAGCCTCATAACCGCCTTCCAGAATAACAGGCTCATTAACCACCAGGTTTTCCACGTAAACGCCTTCGGCCACCCGGATCGTATCGCCAGGATCAGCCTGAGACAGGGCATGGCCAACTGTCAGGCAAGGAAAATCGGGGTCAGTGCAGTCGTTTAGCTCATCGCTGCCGCTAACAGCCACGTAACGGTCGCCATTGGCGACCTGGGCAGCAGGAGCGGCAAAAGCTGGACCGATAAACAATATCAGCAGAACGAAACCCAACAGGAGCGCCAAAAACGAAGCCCGCGCCCGCTGCCGGGGATGGCATGACGTTATTTCTAACATGAGAGGACTCCCTTACCCCGCAGACGCAGCGTCAGCGCCGGCGCAACTACGCCTGCGCCGGCTGTTCGCGCCGCGAGGTCAGTAGCGCCACTATCGCATTGAGCGGGTAGTACGGCAAGCTAAGATGCAGCCTCGTCCAACCAATTCAGCAAATTAGCCAGCAGCGCATCAGGCATATGACGCTGAACAGGACAGTGGCAAATGTGGGAAGAAAAAGCAGGGGCCGGCGTTACGGCTGCTCTGAGGGCTGGGGCTGTGGAGGAAGAAGCAAAGAAGGGCAGGTAGGGCGATGAAGACCCCCTTTCACCCATTTTGTCAAGATGAGTCAGGCGCGCCTGGTCGCGCGCCAACTCATTTTTTATTGTAAGGCATGAGGGAACTGCCGGCAATTGACAAAAGTCATCCCGCACGCCAAACGCAAGAACCTTTCAGCAGCAATTCTCAAATTGAGAATTACTGACCTTTCAGGCTTACCGTGAAAATATGACTGGGCTTGTGTACAATAGAAAATAACAAGGTGAAACAACAGACGTTGCACGGAAAAACCACCATGACAGAGTATCATTACCTCGGCAAACCTCGTAAACTTATAGATGGTCTGGAAAAAGTGACGGGGCACATTCGCTACCCGGCTGACCTGACGCTGCCGGGGATGCTGTATGCCCGGCCCGTGTTGAGTCCGTATGCTCATGCCGGCATCCTGGCCATTGACAAACGGGCTGCGGCAGCCATGCCTGGGGTGGTCGCCGTCCTGACAGCCCAAGACCTGCCGACACGCGACCGCGCCATTACCTCCCGCAACAGCGCCATCCTGGCGCGCGACAAAGTATTGTGGCGCGGCCAACCTGTCGCCGTTGTCGTTGGCGAGTCCGAAGCCGCCGCCCAAGACGCCGTGGAACAGGTGAGTGTGACCTATGCGCCGCTGCCCGTCGTAGCTGACGCCCTCACCGCCATGCAGCCCAACGCCCCCACCATCTGGCCCAATGGACTGCCCCGCGAAGAAAGCGACCTGACCGCCGTTCATACCAGCGAAAGCGTCGCCAGCCGCACCAGCCAGGAAAAACCCAACAACGTCCACGCCGCCAGCCGCTTCCAGCGCGGCGACCTGGCTCAGGGCTGGGCAGAAGCCGACCTCATCCTGGAACAGACCTACCATTTGAGCATGGTACACCAGGGCTATCTGGAACCCCACGCCTGCGTAGCTGAACCAGACCCACTAGGACAAAGCATCACCCTGTACACCAGCACCCAGGGACAATTCTTGGTGCGCGAAGAAGTGGCGCGGCTGCTTTCCTGGCCCGACAGCCGCGTGCGTATTGTCCCTCTGGCTGTCGGCGGCGGTTTTGGCGCCAAATACGGCATCGTCGAACCATTAGCCGCAGCTATTGCCCTGACCGTCAAACAACCCGTGCGCCTGGTGTTCTCCCGCTCCGAGGATTTTCTGGCAACCACGCCTGCCCCAGCGGTAGTCATTGAGCTAAAAACAGGCGCGCGCCGCGACGGAACCTTGACCGCCTTGCAAGCGCGCGTCATCCTGGATAACGGCATCTTCTCATTCCGGCTTGGCGGCATTGTGGCCACGCTGTTGGGCGGCACCTACCGCTGGCCCAACCTCCAAATTGAATGCCTGGAAGTCAGCACCCACAAGCCGCAAATTGGCGCTTATCGCGCTCCAGGCGCGCCGCAAGCCACCTTTGCCATTGAATCGCAGATGGACGAAATGGCTGCCGCCCTGGCCCTGGATCCGCTGGCTTTCCGGCTGCAAAATGCGGTCGGCGAAGGCGATCTGACTGGCACGGGACGCGCCTGGCCCGCCATTGGCTTGAAACAATGTCTGGAAGCGCTGCAAGCGCACCCCGCCTGGCAAAATCGGGGGCAGAAAAGGGCCGGCGAAGGGATTGGCATCGCCGTTGGCGGCTGGCCATCAGCCGTAGAGCCATCTGCGGCTATCTGCCGTGTAGATAGCGATGGCACAGTCAGCCTCCAGGTGGGTACCGTAGATATTTCCGGAGTGAACAGCAGCATAGCGCTGATAGCGGCGGAGGTGTTGGGCGTCCATCCCGATCAGGTACGCCTGATCCAGGGTGATACCAACAGTGGACCCTTCGGGCCGGCCAGCGGCGGCAGTCAGGTCACCTACTCGCTCTCTGGCGCAGTGGTCAAAGCAGCGGAAGAAGCCAAACAAAAGCTGCTCAAAGTGGCCGCAGAGCAGTTTGAAGCCGCCGAAGCGGACATTGAAATTGTGGCCGGGCAGGCTCGCGTGCGCGGCGTGCCCGACCGGACGCTGTCCCTGGCCCATCTGGTAGGTATTGCCCAGAGCAAAAGGGGCGGGGTTGGCCCCATTGTGGGGGAAGGCAGCGCCGCCGTAGCCCAAAACGCGCCGGGTTTTGTGGCGCATCTGATCAAAGTGCGTGTGGATGCGGAAACGGGCCAGGTAGAGCCGCTACTGTACGTCGCCTTTCAAGACGTGGGCTTCGCCCTGAATCCCCTACTGGTAGAAGGGCAAATGCACGGCGGCATGGCTCAGGGTTTGAGCCTGGGGCTGTATGAAGCCATGGTCTATGACGCGGAAGGGCAGTTATTGAGCGGCAGCCTGATGGATTATACGCTACCGCGCGCCGACATGCTGCCGCCGTTGGAAACCCATCTGGTGCAAAATCCGTCTCCTTTGGGTCCGTTTGGCGCGCGCGGGGTAGGCGAACCGCCCATTACGGCAGGGGCGGCAGCGCTGGCAAACGCCATCAAAGACGCCGTGGGCATGCGCCTGACCAGGCTACCTTTGACGGCGGAAGTTGTCTGGCAAGCGCTGTGCCAGAAGGAATAGGCTGAGGTATAAAAGTCGGGCAACTATGCACTGCCAGGGACGCAAAGAGTGCAGGGTTAAGAAAAGGGCCCATGTTCTGAGCGTTTTTGACGGTACAAGGTAAAAGAGGCTGGTATCTATACAGGAATTGCCTGAGCTTGTCGAAGGCAAACAGGGCTGCTACAGGCTCAGCCATCGAGAGGGCGTATAGTTACAGAGGCTGTATAGTTTCAAAGTGAGAAGCAGAGAAGATGAGCATAGGAAGAAATGATCCATGTCCCTGTGGCAGCGGTAAGAAATACAAACAGTGCTGTTGGTTGAAAGATCGGCAGGCTGAGCGTCCGATCGTTAAGCCCGCGGTGATGGCAGAACCCCCATTCAGCCCGACAGAGGAGACGGAAATCAGGCCGCGGCTTGGTTCACTTGCGCCGCCTCCCCAGTCCGCCGCCAGAACAGAAGTTGAGGAAGAACCCGATCCAGAGCGGGAATTCTGGGATAAGTTCTGGGATGAGTGGCAAGCGGCAGATTACGAGCAGCAGCTAGACATCACAGAAAAGATGCTGCGGGAGCAGCCAGAATTGGTAGAGGGAGGCCTCGCCTTCGAGATGTTTGCTGACCTGCACACCAAGGCATCCATCAATGAGGATTGGGCGCGGTTTGATCTCCTGGTAGATTTACTGATACAGCAAGCGCCAGCAAGTTATGAAGCAGAAAAACATTATTTTCTGGGCTGGCGCATTGAGAATGCGCTGGTTTCGGGTAATCGCACCAGCGTCAGGGAATTGTTCAATGCTTTGGCGACCCTGGCGGGGCAGGAAATTGACGAATTTAACCGCATAGCGGAAAAGTTAGCTTACCATGGGGAATTGTCTAGCCTGGTATCTGGTTATCGTATCGCCCGGCCTGAGGTAGAAGCAAGTCCCCAGATTGTGCCCTGGGGAGTCAGCGAGTTTGTGGATCAGGCTTTTAGCTACGAGACGTTTTCCCGACTGGAACAGCAGCCGGATCTCCAGGCTGATGACGCCGAACTGCTCAGCCTGCTGCGCACGGAACTGAATACAAAGAACTTCACGGAGTATTTGGATTATTTGAGCGGGCGACAGTTGCCCAGGTGGACATTGGAAGATTGCACACTGCCACCAATTCCTCCTAAACAAAAGGGGGCGTGGAAGGAAGATGAAGAAGAAAGCGCCAATACTGCTCCTGAATCCGACAACTTGCATCTGCTGACCATCGCCTTCATCCATGATTGGCATATCGCAGAGGGAACGTCCTATTCCAAAGCTGAACTGGCGCGCAGTCAAATCATTCGCTACCTTGTGGAGCGCCAGCGCGGCGATTTGGAACCTGTGGACAAATTCCCTTTTTCTCAAGGGCAAAAAAAGAAGGAGCGGAAGAAACTATCCAGCCAGTCGTCAGCCTCTCATCCACTTTGTCCTGATCCGCAAACATTAAATAGATATATGGTCTTGCTGATCGGGTTCTTAAGCGGGCGCTTGCATACGGCGGGAGCCATGTTGGAGGCTGTGCCGGCATGGATTCGTTTTCTGGAAAAGTATGATCTGTTAGATGGCGATCAGGCAACAGAGGCGTTGGCGTCCTTGAAAAAGCTGGCTGCTGACTGGATGACGGCGGTGGAGACGGCGACGAGTGATCCGTTGTTGCTGGCAAATGCGATAAAGCTGCATGAGAGCTTGTAACGAGGCGTCAGACAGCGCCGGGTTCAGAAATATCCTCTACCCCCATCATAACAATCGCACCGCCCTACTACATCTACGCAGTAAGGCGGTGCGGAGACAAAACCAGCCGTTACCGGGCCAGTAATGGTATTGATCAGGCCGTCAACTGCTTATCCAGCGAGCTGCGGCGGCGGCGCTGCCAGACAAAGGCTATGGGTCCCAGCAGAGCCAGCCCGCCAAGCGCCAGGGGGACGAAGATGCCTGAATCCCGATGGATATGGAACTGGCCCGACTGCGCCTGCGCCAGATAGGGGAAGCGGTCTTTGAAGGGACGATCGTTGGCGTCTACCCGATCCGTCAACACATCAATCAAGCCAGCGTTGAAACTGAAGTCAGTATCGCGGGCATCAAGCACCTGGTAGGCCGCGCCAGCCACTGCCAGGAGTTCGATTTCCACGATATCATCGGCGAGGCGACGGCCATTGGGGAAGCCACAGGCGTCGCCGCCTAGCACACCCAGGCGGCTCGGCTCTGGGGCGCACAGATCGCCGCTAATAGCCGTGTTGATGCGGATCATTTCTGCCGGCACTACATCAGCGGGACGGTTCACATTAAAACCAGGCGGCAGCGTCACCGGGCCGTTGGCGGTATTGATGGTGAACTCATTGGCCAGCACCATGCCTGTCAGGAAGATGTCAAAGATGTCACCGCGACCCGAACGAGGCGCGCCGGGCGTGTACTCCGTAGCGCAGTCGCTGTTGGTATCGCCCGGCAGCGGCACGCCGTAGAGGCCGCACAACAGATTGCCGATTTCCGGGTCTTCTACACTTTCTTGCAGCAAACTGTAAACGGTCAGGTCTACGTCGGGGGAAATGGCGTTGAACGTGTCCTTCAGACCCAGCGGCAGCACAACTTCATTCACCAGCGGCATTCCCAGGCGGGAAACCTGAACGTAGTCGCCGCCCGTCTCCACCTGTCCGCCGCCCAGAATCGTCATGGAGGGGCGGCGAGAAGCAGCCCAGACGCCGACAACGGGATCGCCATGCGCGGCAGTCAGGCGGCTGATGGGTATCTCAATGACCAGGCTGTGGACGTTAAAGCCAGAAAGCGAATCCACAGGTTCGTTGGGCTGAATGGCATAGCCAATGGGCGCAGCCTGACCGCGCAACGTCAGCAGGTCAAATACCTGTAAATCCACATAGAACGGATCGTCTGTCTGGCCGGCAAAGACCTCAATGCTGTCGCCGTTGGCCGGGTCGTCGTAAGTGTAGCGCGCCTGCCGCGCCAGCTTCCAGTAATCGGGGGTAGATTTGCTGCCGACGTTAGCCGGGGCAGCCAGTTCGTCGTTGACCAAAACGTTGGTTTCGGCGACGCCCGGCGGCTGGCTGCCAGGGGCGAACTGCTCCACAACGGTGTAATACTGCTTCTGATTCCAATCGGGGTCCGTAAGATTGTCTATGGGGCCCGTGTTGTAGAGGAACGTATCCGGGTTTCCAATTTCCACGCGGCTGGAGAGTGTATAGGTGATGTCGCTGGTGGCGTCGCCATTGGTGTCCAGGTAAATGTCATACAGGACATCTTTGCCCCAAGACCAGTAGTTGGGGCCGCCTTCCGGGCCTTCAAACGGGATCCAACTGCCAACGACCACCAGGCGGTCGGTGACGCCGGCAGGAATGAAAACGTAGGTATCGGTATTGTCCGCGAAAGCGTCCTGGGAAATCAGCGGCGCTTCACGATGGCTGGAGGCTGCCGATGGCCGCACAGCCAACAGCACGGCGGTTACCAGGAACAGAGAAGCCAGTAGAATGTAAAAGAGGGGAGCGCCCTGTAGCCAGGCGCGTTTGTTACGAGACGTAACGTTCATGGAAACACTCCTATATTGAAATGATTGATTGAGGGAAAGTTAAGAGGTCAGGTTTGATAGAGTTGTTTGATTACTTGTGCATAATGTGTCCTTTTGTTATTTTGCCGGCACGTTGCTCAGAAACGCATCGCCAACGCAGATTCGTCAGGGCATCTGTTCAAGCTGCGCCAACAAACTGCGGGCGGAGTCTGCATAGCGAATCGAAAAAGCAGGATTGATGGCTTGCACCTGCCGCAGATGGCTGCGGGCTGCTTCCAGGTCGCCCAGGGCATGGGCGATCAGGGCGGCGTGGTAGTGCAGCAGGGCATCCTGTGTGCCCAGGCGCAGCGCTTCCTGGCTGTAACTAGCCGCCTCCTGGTAGTCGCCTGCCTGGTATAAAGCCCAGGCCAGGGCGTCGGCGGCGTGAATGCTGGGGCGGCGGTCATAGACGGCGCGGGCAGCTGCGGCGGTTTTCTGGGGATCAACCCCCTGGTCGGCGTCAAAAAGGGCGAGTTCCAGGTCTACGTTCATGCCGGCATCCGCATTTAACGCCTGAATAACGCCCACCAACTCGTATTGCTGCGCCGCCGCCGCGGTTTGACCTGTCGCGGTGTACAGATCCCCCAGGGCAATGACAAAGGAAACCAGTGGATGCCGTTCCGCCAGGCCCACGTAGATACTGATCGCTGTTTCGGCATACCCACGCGCCGCCGCCACGTTAGCCATACCCGCCAGCGCGTAAGCATAATCCGGCTGGAAGACCAGCGCCTGGCGATACAGTTGCTCCGCCTCATCCCAGCGGCCACTGTGGAAGTAGAGGTTTGCTAACTGCGTCTGCGCCCACAGCGTGTTCTCGTGACCCGGCGCGCCTGTATCCACGGCCCGCTGCATGGCCTCAATGGCGCCGGGCACATCCCCATACAGTTCACGTAAATAAGAAACCCGCGTGAACGAAGCCAGGTCGGGCCGCAGGTCTACCATTTGCTGCAAGGTAGTCGCTGCCTGCTCATACTCACCCAGTTCCACATAGGCGTCCACCAGTATGCCCAGAGCGGCTGCCCGGTACGGATTAAGCTGCCGCGCCTGATTCCCCCAGGTCAGGGCCGTGTGGAAATCATGGCGGGCCAGCGCCAGTTGCCCCTGACCAACCAACGCGTCAATCTGCTGCGGATCATGAGTTAGCGCTGACTGGAAGGCCATCTCCGCCTGGGTGTACAGCGTGGCGTCGGCGGTTTCGCGCACCTGCTGCAAGCGTGCCAACCCTAACTGCGCGTAAGCGTCAGCATCTTGCGAATTATGGCGGATGCGGGCCTGCATTTTCTCCACGTAGGCTTCGCTGCTCAGATTCCAAGGCGCCGGCGCGGCCACCGGCGCGCCCCAGCGGCTCAGTAATTGGAAGAGCAGGATTCCGCCTGACAGGGCCAGCGCCATAAGCAGCAGCAACTGCGGGCGACGGGAAGAACGGGGAGCGAGTGTGTGGAACATAGCGACCTTCAAGTTAGATAAGAAGTACCTGTCCAAACTTGCCATTGAGAAGTTCAACTTCTGGAGAGAAGTTGAACTTCTCCAGAGCAAAGTGAGCGTTTACTTAGCGGACGCAGGGCGATACAGGCGGCGGATGCCCAGGAGGGCCAGTCCCATCAAGAGGATGCCCACGACCACTTCCCGCAGGGGATGGCCGGTGAGAGAGCCGATGCCGCTAAGAACAACGCTGGTGGCCGGTCCCATCGGGTTTTGGTGCAGATGCTCCTGACCAGATTGGGCCATGCCGATGTACGGGAAACTGTCGCCAAATGAAACATCGTTGGCATCCACGCCGTCGGTGAGAACACCAATGAGATTGCCGTCAAAGGTAAAGGCAGCGTCACGACCATCCAGAACCTGGTAAGCTGCGCCAGCCACGGCCAGCAGCGAAATTTCTACGGTATCGTCGCTAAAGCGACGGCCATTGGGATAACCGCAAGCGTCGCCGCCCAGCACGCCCAGGCGGCTGGGAGAGGGGGCGCACAGGTCGCCGCTGATGGTAGTGTTGATGCGGATCATTTCTGCCGGC
>CAZDSN010000123.1:0-3873 GCA_964507675.1 uncultured Ardenticatenaceae bacterium
GCTGCCCGTGTAGAACAGCTAATCAACGCTTATGCGAATCACTTTGCCCGCGACTTCCTGGCTGTGGCCCCACCCAAAGCGCCTACCAGGGTGTGAGAAGAGGGGAGAGGGAAGAAGGGAGAAGGAAGAAGCTCAACTTCTCTCAGAAGATGAGCTTCTTAAGAGCATTGTCAGAGAGGGATGGCGTGCCCCAGGCGGGGGATTTCGGCGTTAGCGGCGCGTATGGCGGCGTGAGCGGCAGAGGTAGGGTCCAGCGCCGGGTTGGTGTGATTGAGGTGGGTGAGCAGGAGACGGGTGGGGAAACGGTTGGCGAAGGCCAGGGTGTCGGGAATGAGGGGATGGGCCACGGGTGGGCGGCCCCCCAGTTCAGCGCGGCTGTAAAAGCAGCCGTCAACCAGCGCCACAGTTGCCTGCGGAAACCAATGCGCCGCTTCGGACCATAGCTGCCAGTCGTCAATGTCTGGCGCGTACAGCAGCGATTGCCGCGGCCCTTGCACAAAGAAAGCAAAAGTGCCTGTGCCCAGTTCGTCGCGGTGCGGCACGGGCAGCGGCGTGAGGGTCAGGTCTGGGGCCAGAGAGACGGCTTGATAGGCAGTCAGGGAATGCAAACGCAGGCTGGACAACAGCGGCTGCCAGAGGCGGGTATGGGCCAACAGGTCGGCCAGCGGCGCAGCGGCGTAAATGGGCAAATCCTGCACAAACATGCCTTCAGGCCCCAGTTGGGGCAGGCCGCCAATATGCCCCATGTGGGCATGGGTGAGAAAGATGCCGTCGGGTTGGCGCAGCCGGTGGGGGCGAGTAGGATGGGGACCGAGCCAGGCGGCCAGGTAGTTCAGTTGGCGCTTGATGTCGGGGGTGGCGTCAATGAGCCAGACGCGGGCGGGCGCGGCGCGGGCATCTACCAGTCCCAGGCAGGCGGCATACTCGACCCGCCCTTGACAACAATGAGGGCAATGACAGCCGATGTGGGGCATGCCGGCATCCTGCATCATCCCCAAAACGACGGCAAACAGAGACATTACGTTGCCTTACCCAAAATGATGGTAGCGTTGTGCCCGCCCATGCCAAATCCATTTGACATGACGGCGCGGAGGGGGTGTGGACGGGCGACGTTGGGCACATAATCCAGGTCGCAGGCAGGATCAGGCGTTTCATAATTGATGGTGGGAGGCAGGACATTGGCCTGCAGCGCCATTACCAGCACCACCGCTTCCAGCGCGCCTGCCGCCCCCAACAAATGCCCGTGTACTGACTTGGTGGAACTGATGGGTAGTTTGTAAGCGTGGTCGCCAAACACCGTTTTGATGGCCGCCGTTTCGCTTTTGTCGTTGAGCGGCGTGCCGGTGCCGTGGGCGTTGATATAGTCAATATCGGTAGCCGCCAGCCCGGCGTCTGCCAGGGCCATACGCATGGCGCGGACGGCGCCTGCCCCATCTTCCGCGGGCGCGGAGATGTGGTAAGCGTCGGCGCTGGCGCCGTAGCCGAGAAACTCGGCGTAAAGGGGGGCGCGGCGGGCCAGGGCGTGTTCCCGTTCTTCCAGCACCAGAATGGCTGAGCCTTCGCTGGTGACAAAACCGTCCCGATGCAGATCAAATGGGCGGGAGGCGTTTTGCGGGCGATCATTGCAAGTGGACATGGCGCCAGTCGCGTTGAAACCAGCGATGATGATGGGCAGCAGCGGCGCTTCCGTGCCGCCAGCCAGCATAATAACTGCGTCGCCGCGTTCAATAAGACGGGCGGCTTCGCCCAGGGCGTTGTTGCTGGCGGCGCAGGCGGTGGCTACCGCCATGTTGGGGCCACGCAGACCGAAGGCAATCGAAATGGATGCGGCAGGCGCATCCGCCAGCAGCATGGGGATAAAGAAGGGGGAGACGCGGTTGATGCCTTTGGCTCTGGCTGTCTCCACGCCGTCCAGCAGCGTGGTGATACCCCCCAGGCCGCAGCCGAGAAGAACGCCGATCTGGTCGCGGTTGGCGTCGGTGACGGCAATGCCGGCATCTGCCAGCGCATCCGCGGCTGCCGCCAGGGCAAACTGCGCGCTGGGGTCCATGCGCCGCGCTTCCTTGCGTCCAAAGCGGGCCACCGGATCAAAATCGCGCACTTCGCCGCCAAACTGCGTCTTCAGTTCGCTGGCGTCAAAGCGGGTTAAGCGCCCAATGCCCGACACGCCAGCGCGCACCCGCGCCCAGGTGTCGTGGGGCGTGTGTCCCAGCGGATTGATTGTGCCCATGCCTGTAATGACGACCCGCCGTTTCTTGTCCATCACATCAACCATTCTCACTTCAAAGGGCCTTCGGATTATGGGTACATTTGTAGGGACGGGTTTCAAACCCGCCCTTACTTATAACCCATGAGCGCGGCCAAAGTTGCTGGAGTGAGATGTGACCGGTCGGCGTGACAAACTCGCTTACTCCCTTGTGCACGGGGTATAATGACGGGTATGTCCACTACTTACGTTGCGATTGACCTGGAAACGACTGGCCTGGATCCGTCACGCGATGCCATTATTGAGGCAGCCGTGATCACTTTTGACCTGGATGGCATCATTGACGAATTTTCGTCGCTGATTTATCCCCAGCAGAGTATCCCTGCTTTTATTACGGAGCTAACAGGTATTACAGAGGACATGGTGGCGAATGCGCCGGCGATCACCACGCTGCGCCCGCAACTACGGCGGCTGTTGGGGGATCATACTGTGGTGGGGCACAACGTGGATTTTGACATGGGTTTCTTGCAGTCGGCTTATGTGGGGGCGCAGAATTTGCGGCTAGATACGGTCACGCTGGCTTCGATTGTGCTGCCGAATGCCGGCAAATACGCCCTCGACGCCCTGGTGGCATACCTGAATCTGCCCGCCCCGGCGGGACGCCAGGAGCATCGGGCCATGGCTGACGCCCGCCAGACGGTGGAATTGTTTTACGCCTTGCTGGCGCGAGCGCAGAAAATGGGTGTGGCTTGCCTGGATGAGATTGTGCGCGCCGGGCGGCGTATGGCCTGGCCCGAAACGCGCTTCTTTGAGGAAGCCATGAGTCTGGCGGCGCGGCATGGGTTTGGCGGTGGCGGAACGGCGCGGATAGAGAAGTTGTTTGACCCGCCCAAAGTGGAAGGGCATACGTTGACGGGGATGGGGGAGGAGCCGAAGCCAATTGATGTGGAGGCAATTGCCGGCATGTTAAAACCCGGCGCCAACTTCAGCCGCGCCTTTCCCGGCTATGAATATCGCCAGCAGCAGGTGACCATGGTGCAGCGGGTGGCTGAAGCCTTCAACAAGCGCGAACATTTGTTTATCGAAGCAGGCACAGGCACAGGCAAAAGTATTGGCTATCTACTGCCTGCCGCTTTCTGGGCGGATGCCAACGACTGCCCCGTGGTCGTCTCCACCAATACCATTAACCTGCAAGACCAGCTCATTTTCAAAGACATTCCCCAACTGCAAAAAATGCTCTTCTTTCAACTGCGGGCCGCCGTTCTGAAAGGCAAGCGCAACTATTTGTGCACCCGCCTCTTTGAGCAAATGCGCCATCGTGGCCCCAACAACGCGGACGAAATGACGCTCTATGCCCGCATTCTCAACTGGCTGCCCCAATCCGACACGGGCGACGTGAACGAGATCACATTGCGCACGCGCGAGGAACAGGTAGCCTGGAGCCGCCTCAACGCCGAAAATGATGTCTGCAATCGGGATACGTGCGGTCAGGCCCGCTGCCCGCTGCACGTCTCGCGGCAGCGCGCCGCCAAAGCCCACATTATCATCGTCAACCACTCGCTGCTGCTGGCGGACGTTGCTGCCGGCAACATGGTCATCCCCCAATACCGCCACCTGATCATTGACGAAGCCCACCACATGGAAGCCGCCGTCACCGACAGCCTCAG
>CAZDSN010000123.1:3973-8883 GCA_964507675.1 uncultured Ardenticatenaceae bacterium
ACCTGATCATTGACGAAGCCCACCACATGGAAGCCGCCGTCACCGACAGCCTCAGTTTTGAAGCCGATAAGCGTTATCTGGATGCGCTGTTGGAAGATGTGGTGCGGCCGCGAGCGGGGGCGCTGGGGCAGGCGCAGGCGGCTGTGCAGGCTGCTGTGCCCGCCGACGTGGCGCGGGGCTTCAATGCCTACGCCGACAAGATACGGGAACAGGGAGCGCTGGCGGCCAATTATGTCGAAGATTTCTTTGCGACGCTGCAATATTTCCTACGCGACCATCTGAACCAACGCAGCCAGTATGCGCAGCAGTTGCGCCTGACGCCGGCGCTGCGCACCCAGCCGTACTTCGACGAAGTTGAGATAAGCTGGGATAACTTGAGCAAGCCGTTAAAGGTGATCAGTGAAGGGATATTGTCGTTGGCAGCCGGCCTGGCGGAAATGCACGAAAGCTTCGAGATTGAAAGTGTAGAAGATTTGGGGTTGGGGTTAACCAATTTGGGGCGTGACCTGGCGGAAATCTTGCTGAAGACACAGGCCATCATTGCTGCGCCGCAGCAGGAGTGGATTTACTGGATTGAATTGTGGCGCGACCGGATTTCGCTGCACGCCGCGCCGCTGCATATTGGGCCCCTGTTTGCCAAACACATCTTTGATACCAAAGATACCGTGATTCTGACTTCCGCCACCATGCGTACCTCCAAGCCAGGGGCGACCGCAGAACCCGGATTTGCGTACATTCGGGAGCGGTTGAATGGGCAGGCGGCGGCGGAAATGGCCGTTGGCTCGCCGTTTGATTACAAGAATTCGACGCTGGTCTACCTGCCCATTGACATGCCCGAACCCAACCAGCCAGGCTACCAACGGTATGTGGAACAAGCCATCATTGATGTCGCCAGGACATTAGGCGGGCGCACGATGGCTTTGTTTACTTCGTACAGCCAACTGGCGCAGACAGTGCCGGCAGTGGAAGCCGCATTGAAGGGGGATGGTATTTCGGTGCTGGCGCAATTGGACGGCACGTCGCGGCAGCAGTTGTTGGAGCAGTTCAAAGCCGAAGGGGCCAAGGCGGTGCTGCTGGGGACGCGCTCTTTCTGGGAAGGGGTGGACGTGCCTGGCCCGGCTTTGCAAGCCGTGCTGCTGGTGAAAATTCCTTTTGACGTGCCATCCGACCCTATTTTCGCCGCCCGTTCAGAGACCTACGATAGCCCCTTCTTCGAGTACAGCATTCCCGAAGCGGTACTCCGTTTTCGCCAGGGCTTTGGCCGCCTCATCCGCCGCCAAAATGATGAAGGCATTGTCGTCGTCCTGGACAAGCGCGTCATCAGCAAACGGTACGGGCAGCTTTTCCTGGAAGCCCTGCCCGAATGCACCGTCATCCGCCAGCGCATCGGTCGCCTCAGCGAACTGACGGAACGCTGGTTTAACCGCGAGCGGTAGGGGCAAGTTTCAAACCCGCCCTGACGTGTGCTCCCAAAGGCGGGCGCCCAGGGCAATCAAATTACCATTTGTTGGATGATCCAACGTATGGATTGGCTTGCCCCACCCCACAATTTCTTGCGCCAATTGCTCTGTGCTGCTGTTGGGATGAGCATAGGCGATGAGAACACTGTTAGCCAAAGCAGCAATGAAGCGATTGCGGAAGATTGCCGTTTCCTTTGTAGCCCGGCGAATGGTATCAGGAAAAGGAGAGATGATGGTAAGCCGACCCGCGTCCAGAGCAGTGCGCCAGGTTGGCTTAAGGCGCTTGGGTAGGCCCCGCGCCGGGCAATAGATGACCTGTCCCGGCCCACGCAGTAAGATTTCAAATGCTTCTTGCTCCACCGGGGAATGAAAACCGCTGATGATGAGTTGGGACGTTTGCTGCCACTGCTGCGCCAGGTCATGGACGGCCAGCAGGATGCCTGCCGGGGCTTTGGCCGAACAGAAAAGGGCCATAGTTGGCTGCTGAAGTAGCGTTTCCACATCCTTTCCCAGAACATTCACAAATGGCGGCGTATCATTGCCAGGCCATTTTTTTACTGGCTTGCCGAATTTAGATGTTTCTATCGCCCTTGCTTCCGGCGCCAAATTCTGTTGGCTCACTACCACACTTCCAGTTCAAACTCGTCTTCTGGGATACCTGCCGCATCAACCAACGTATCACAAATACGTTTGACGGTATCGGATGATAAGTTGACATATAACCACCAGCCATTTGACAATTGACGGCACTTCCCTTGAAATGGCTCCTGACTAAAATAACTAGAAACTTCTGCTGTTACTGCGGCAAAATCATCACTGACTTGTGCCACACATTCGGCCGTTTGGTGAACCACATCCCGCCAGCTTTTTACCTCAAATGTATCCCCAAGAATCGTCAATAATTTCGGCCGTTCCTGCCAACCTTTCGGTTCAGGCAAGTCTCCCAGAGAGGGCCATATTGCCGCAATCTGCTCGGCCAGATAAGCAGCCCGTTCCCGAATGATTTCTCCATTCCAAACGTCAGGCCCGTTTTGAAAATAATTTTTGTTCAGCAAAAGTCCGTGAACCTGGAGTTTCGCCTTTTTGGCGGCATACGCGGCATTAGACAAGGTTGAATTCCACTCTTGAGTCACCAGTGTCAGGTTACCCAGTGTATGCAGCAGTTCGTAATCTTGCATCAGGTTCTCGCCTAATGATTGTTTCCATTCCTCACTGGGTTTTTGCGGCATAATGTGTTCGATAGTTGCCGCCCCATCAAGCTGAGTGTAGGCTCCTGAACCGATTGATAGATGACGATTGATGGTTTCCAGGATAAGTGTCAGCCGGGGACGGCCGCTGCTGCTGTATAACTTGGCCGTTTCCGCTGCCTGGCGGATACGAACGTCACTGGGATAGTTCTTGGTTAGCAGCGCCTGCCTTAACGTTGTTCCAAATTGCTTTGTATCCACATCTCTGGCCAGGATGGGGAACATTTTATTGAGGTAATTGGTTGATTCACGTACCAAAACACGGCGTACCAGATAGTTTTCTAGCAAGGTCAACCCTTCCAGAAAATCATTCCGGCTAATTTCCTTCTTTTCGAGGGCTTCGTAAGCAAAAAGCAAAAACGGATAAGCGGTTGAAACTTCCAATACGTTTAACCGGTGTAGCTGCTGACTTATTTCTTTATCCGGTTCATGCTCCGGGCGCAGCAACCGATTATAGTAGCCAGCAAATCGCTTTAGGATCCCAATCTCTTCCACGAATGCATCCGTATCCAAAGTTTCGCCGCGGTCACGGAAGCGGGAATAAACGTGTTCCTCGTTGCACAGGACACCGGCATGATATGCCAGATAGTGACGCAAAAAGGCTGTCAGTTCACCTAGCCGGGAACGGCCGACTGTACGCCGTTCTTGCAGCATCGCTTCAATGGGCGACCAGAGCGTCTCGAATACGCTGGTTTGATGTTTTTCGGGCAGCTTCATGGCAATGTAGTTGCGTACCAGGTCAGCCTGAGTCAACGTTTTGCCCTTGTAGTTCAGGCTTTCAAAGATTTCGTAAGGCCGTTCATTCTGATTCAAATCAATGAACACCACCTGTAAACAATTCATCATCACCACAAAAAGCTGGTTGGGCTCAAATTTACCTTGTTGGTGGCGCGTGTGTAACTCTTTTTGAAAATAGGTGTAGGCCAACGGAATCTTGGAGTCTATATTGGCAGGTATAGGCTGGTTTTGCAGGATGGCCAGATAACTATTCTGGTCGCCATATTTTTTGGTGGGCAGCAGTTTGAAGTGCAGTAACCCTGGTTCATCTTCGTTGAGCAGGACGCGTTGAATTCGTTTATAGAGTTTGGCGTCACCATCCTGTATCAGCACGCCTAGGGCATGCAAAAAGAGAGAGATGGTTGTCAGGCGCTGTTGCCCGTCAACCAGGCGAAAAACCGGCACGGTGCCGTTGCGGGTACCGTCGTTGATGACCACCAATGCACCCATGAAATGTTCTGGTGGTTTTTTGTCGTCATATACATCATAGGTGCTGAAAATGTCCTTGACCAGCATCTGCCAGTTTTCTTTTTCCCAGGCATATTCCCGCTGGAAGTGGGGTAAGACGTAATGGACATCACCGCCGGAACTGAAGACCTTGCCCATATGTAGACTATCTGCTTTCATGAATGTTACCCCCATTCCCCGGCCAATTCCCGAATCGTTTTCAGATCAGCTTCATATTCGGCCACATCGTAGTGAGGAGAAATGCCCCGGCTGCCCAGAAGCTGTTGAAAGGCCCAAAAATCCATCTGCGCCATTTCGCGGGCTTTGCCAAAGGAAAGCCGCCCCTGCTGGAAGAGGGTGATCGCCAATTCCCGGCGCAGTTCCGGGATGGTCAGGCGGGTAGCCTGAACAAGATGCTGCGGAATTTCGATTTGCACCATATTCGTCATCTTTCCACCTCTACTTTTCTGACGACAACTTCTTACTTGTCGTAGGTGTGCTTGCCACACCTCACATTATAGCATGTGCATGGCAGCAACCGGGAGCCAAAGCGTTTACGATACGCCCTCCTCATCATCAAACAGGTCATCCCCCAGGCGGTATTTGATGTCGTAGTTGATGATGAAGTCGAGTTCTTCGGCCGTGAAACCGTAATGTTGCGCTAACACGCGATCAATCTCGTCCACAATCGGTTTAGACAAGCCAGGCTGAAATTCATCATATTCGACCTCTGTGGTTTTTTGAATTCGCTTCCGGCGAGAGGCATTTTTTTGCATATCAATCATTAGTTGAGTTGATATGAGACGAAGGGAATTCTTCACCTGCTCCGAAATATTATCTACTTCAAATGGATAATTTAACACATCTTGTTTCCCACAATGGTAGCCATCTGAAACCGAAAACCAAAACCAGTGAAACAGGCTGGAATTTAATACAGTAAGAATGAGATATTTGTTCTCTACGTTTCGCAAGCCAAAAA
>CAZDSN010000124.1:0-8876 GCA_964507675.1 uncultured Ardenticatenaceae bacterium
GCGAAAAGGGACTTGAACCCCTGACCTCACGGATGTGAACCGTGCGCTCTAACCAACTGAGCTACGCGCCCGTAAGTGACCGGCATTATAACATTAAGTTGTGTGAGCAGCAAGCAAAGTTGCGCTATAATAGAGGCAGTCGTTGCGTTGTTGAGCCAGGAGCAGCCTGTTGGCTAACCGCCCAACCGACATATTGATGTTCTTGGTAACTACGCTCGTTGTCTGAGCCTGTCGAAGGCAACACGGTCATTGACAAAGGCTTTGGCAAACTTAGCCCACGAGAGGATTAGTAGTTACTGTTCTTGAGGCAATGAGGAAGTTGTGATGAAAGCATTTGTGACAGGGGGCAGTGGTTTTATCGGTCGTTACCTGGTGCGCGCTCTGGTCGCGCGCGGTTATGAAGTAGTGGGTCTGGCGCGCTCTGAGCAAAGCGCCGCCATGCTGCGGGCGGACGGGGCGCAGGTGGCGCAAGGGGACATCCTGGATGTGCCTTCGCTGCAAGCGGGCATGGCTGGCTGCGATGTCGTCTTTCATCTGGCCGCCTGGTACAAGACAGGCGCCGCCGATTGGCGCAGCGCGGAACCCATCAACGTCAACGGCACGCGCAACGTGCTGCGCACAGCCTTTGACCTGGACATTCCCAAGATTGTCTATACCAGCACCGTAGCCGTATTTGGCGATACGCACGGTCAAATGGTAGATGAGGGCTATGAATCGCCACAAGGCCCCTTCCTGACAGAATATGATCGCACCAAATGGCTGGCGCATTATAAGGTCGCTGAACCTTTGATTGAGGAAGGCGCGCCCATTGTCATTGTCATGCCTGGCGGCGTGTATGGCCCTGGAGACACCAGTCTCCTGGGCGAAATGATGCGCCGTTTTATGCACGGACAAATGCCGCTGACGCCAGGCCCAGAAATGACGCTTACGTGGGCGCACGTAGCGGACATTGCCGAAGGGCATATTCTGGCAGCCGAGAAGGGGCGGGTGGGGGAATCCTATGTGCTGGCCGGGCCGGCCATCCCCATGGGAGAAATGGTAGATTTTTGGGCGTATTTGACAGGAAAGCCAGGGCCGGTAGCCAAAGTGCCGGCAAAAATCATCCAACCCCTGGCTCCTCTCGTTGGCGCCCTGGAAAAGAAAGTGGCGCTGCCCGAAATGATCAGCCAGGAAGCCATCAGTATGCTCAACGCCACTTATATGGCGCGCTCTGACAAAGCGCGCCGGGAACTTGGCTGGCGGCCACGCCCGCCGCAGGCCGGCATGTTGGAGACTTTCGAGTGGCTGGCCGAACAACACGCTGCCCCTGCCACAAGCCGCCACGGCGGCGAAAAAGCAGCGGCGAAATTTGCCGTTGGCGCGGCGTTGCTGCTGTTCTTGTTGTGGCTGCTGACACGCCAGCGAAAAGAATCCACCGCAGCGGATTAAGTCGGCTTTAGATCAAGCATCATCATGGCCAACAAGACAACATCTGTTGACGAAAAGCTGGACTTCAAGAAAATTCTGCCTGTTTTCGTCATTGTCCTCATTGACCTGCTGGGGTTGACCATCATCATCCCCTTGTTGCCACTCTATGCCACTTCGTTTGGCGCCGATCCCTTGACGATCGGTATATTGGGGGCAGCCTATCCTGTTATGCAGTTCATCGGCGCGCCGTTGTTAGGCCGCCTGTCTGACCGGTATGGGCGCAAACCCGTGCTGGTGATAAGCCAGATCGGTACGTTTATCGGGTTCATGCTGCTTGGCTTTGCCAATGCCCTGTGGCTGTTCTTTGTATCACGCATCATTGATGGCATTTCGGGAGCCAACATCTCCACAGCCCAGGCTGTGATCAGTGACAGCACCACAGCCAAAACACGCACGCAGGGGTTGGGCTTGATTGGCGCGGCGTTTGGCCTGGGTTTCATCATTGGTCCACTGATTGCGTTTGCCAGCCTGGCTTTGAGCAATAATCAGTATCAAGTGCCGGCATTTGTGGCGGCGGCCTTTTCTGCCCTATCTATTCTGTTGACCATATTCTGGTTGGAGGAAACGCTGCCAGCCGAACAGCGTGGTCAGCTCCCAGCGCAGAAAAAGTCAGCGCTCTCATTTGGCGCCATGCGCCAGGCGCTGCGCTACCCAGGCGTGGGCATTCTGCTCATCCTCATGTTTGCGCAGCAAATCGCGTTTGGTGGCTTCGAGCAAATCCTCTCCCTGTTCAACCTCAACCGGCTGGGGCTAAACGCCTCGGGTAATGCGGTCATCTTCGTCTTCGTTGGCTTCATCGTCGTAGCTGTCCAGGGAGGGCTAATTGGCAAATGGAGCCGCCGCTATGGCGACCGTAAACTCATCTACGCCGGGCTGGGGCTGTTGGCTGTCGGCCTGACGCTGACAGGGTTGACGCCGCGCCAGCCCGTACCCTGGTACTCGCGCGCGGTCCTGGAGGCAGAGTTAAATCCATCGCGCCAGGTTCCTGGGGAAACGCCGCCAACGCAAGATATCGCCGTGGCTATCCCCGAAGATGGTCAGAACGGGTGGCTAGGTCTGGGCTGGATCCTGGTGGCTATGGTTCCGGCGGCCATTGGCGGCGGCATCTTGCAGCCGGCTATTAACAGCCTGATCACCAAACGGGTGAGTCAACGGGAAACGGGCGGGATTTTGGGCATCTCCACCTCTTTTTACAGCGCCGCCAATGCGCTGGCCCCTCTGATCGGCGGAGCCATTTTCCAGGCGCTGGGGGCGACAGCGCCCTTCGTTTTCTGGGGCGCTTTGATGGCTGTGCTGCTGGCGCTGGCTCTCAGACGGGTGGCGCCCGGGCCAGAAGAAAAAATGGTTGCGTCTAACGAACCGTAAATCGGAGGTTATTCCAGGTGGCAGGCAGGGGTAGGCTCTGGCCGAAGCCAGGAGGATATAACCATGGGGAGTATTCTCAAATGGCCATTAGCCGGGCAGGCATGGCGCAATGAAGGAGCATGAGCGCGCTTATCACGTGCCCCGCTCGCCACGGACGTAGGGCTGGCCCAGAGCGGCTGGCGCGCCGAGGCGCTGGCGCGCGGCGCGGCTGGAGGAGAAGATAAGGACAATAATGGTGAAGAGGTAGGGAATCATAGTCAGCCAGACGCCCAGGACGGGGTTGCCGGCAAAAGGCAGCCAGGAAATAGCCTGTAAGTCCAATGGAAGGCGGCGCAGCGCCCCAAAAATGTATGCGCCGAGCGCTGCACGCCACGGATTCCAGCCGGCAAATATAACCAGACCCACCGCAATCCAGCCCTGCCCGGCGGTCATATCGTCCACCCACAATGGGGTGATGGCCAGAGAGAGGGCTGCGCCAGCCAGACCACAGAAGAGACCGCCGACAAATACGTACAAATAGCGCAAACCCGCCACGCTGAGGCCGGCGCTGTCCGCTGCCGCCGGCTTCTCCCCCACCGCCCGTAAATGCAATCCAGGCCGGGTGCGCTCCAGAAAAAACCATACCAGCGGCACTAAAACCAGGCCAATGTAAAGCACCACATTCTGCTGCCCAAACAGCGGTCCCAGGACTGTATGGCCAACGAGGGGCACGTCGCGCAAGAAGCTCAAATCTACAGCCGGCAGGCGAGGCACGTTCCGCACTTCGACAAAGCGCGCGCCCAACACCGCCGTCAAACCACGACCCACAAACGTTAGCGCCAGGCCGCTGACCACCTGGTCACCGCGTAAACTAACGGCTACCAGGGCGTGCAGCAAGCTGAGCAGCCCCCCCGCCCCCACGCCGGCCAACACTCCCACCCACGGGCTACCTGTGCTATAGGAAACGGCAAACCCGGCCAGCGCGCCAGCCAGCATTAACCCTTCCACGCCCAGATTGAGTACGCCCGCCTTCTCCGTGATCAATTCGCCCAGAGTGGCAAATAGCAGCGGCGTGCCCGTGCGCAGGCCGGCGGCGACGATGTTCATCAGGAAGATGAGGTCGAAGTCCACGATTTTTCCTTTGCCGCGAAGTAAAGGCGATAACGGGTGAGCAGACTGGCGCTAATGACGCAAAACATGATAATACCCTGGATCATGAGAGGAATGCCGGCAGGTTGAATGGCATCCCCCCCCACCAGCAGCCCGCCAAACAAATAGGCCACCAGCACCACTGCCAGCGGGTTCAAGCGGGCCAACCAGGCAATGATAATGGCCGTGAAGCCGTAGCCTGGAGAGAAACGCTCCTGTAAGCGGTGCACCACGCCCGCCACTTCCGACATGCCCGCCAGCCCGGCCAGCCCGCCGGAAATGACCATAGCCAGAATGATGTGGCGGAAGAGGTTCATGCCGGCATATTTCGCTGCCGCCGGATTATCCCCAATCACTTTCAACTCATACCCCCACTTACTGCGCTTAAACAGCACAAACAACACCGCCGCCGCCGCCAACCCATAAAAAATGCCAATGTGGGCGGTCATGCCGCGCAGGAGCGGCAGCGTGTCCGCCCAATCCAGCAGGCGGGGGAACCAAGCGGCGCGCGGGAAAGGGGCCGTCAGACCAAAACCACCTGCTGACCACGGGCCGTAAATAAAGTAGTTGTTGTATAAGATGGCCACATAGGTCAACATCAGCGAGCTGATAATCTCGTTGACGTGCCACTTAGCCTTGAGCAACCCCGGAATCGCTCCCCACAGCGCCCCGGCGACAAAACCCGCCAGCGACATAGCTGCCAACATCAACAGGCGCGGCGTGCCGGCAGGTAACCAAAACAGGGCTACGCCCGTAGCTGCCCAGGCGCCAATAAACAACTGTCCTTCCGCGCCGATGTTCCACAGCCTCATGCGAAAGGCCACGGTGACGCCCAGACCAGCCAGGATCAGCGGCGTCGCCTTCACCAGCGTATCGGAAAAAGACCAGGGTTGGGCAAAACCCGCCAGAAACATCTGGCGATATGCCACCAGTGGATTCAGGCCACCCGAAGCCAGCAACACGCCGCCCAAAGCCAGCGCCACCACAATCGCCGTCAGCGTCGCCAACATCTCCATCCACCACGGCACGACTAAGCGGGGTTCGACTTTCAGGCGCATGTTATTTTTCCTGTTCGCCAGCGTGGCTGCCGGCCATCAGCAGGCCAATCTCTGCAATGCGGTTATCTTCAGGCGGCGTTTCACCGGCAATTTGCCCTTCATAGATAACGGCAATGCGGTCAGAGAGGGAAAGCAGTTCATCCAGGTCTTCGGAAATAAGCAGGATAGCTACGCCGCTGTCGCGAGCCTGAATCAGCAGGTGGCGTACTGCTTCAATCGCGCCCACGTCCAGGCCGCGGGTCGGATAAACGGCGACAATGGCTTTCGGCTGCAGCGAGAACTCACGCGCCAGGATTAGTTTTTGCAGGTTGCCGCCAGACAGCATCCGCGCCGGGACGTCAATATTAGGCGCTTTCACGTCAAATTGGGCTATCTGCGCTGCCGCCGTCTGGCGCACGGTGGTCAGGTTAAGCGACCAACCGCTGCTGATAGGCGGCGTGCGGTAAGATTTGAGGATCAGGTTCTCTGCCAGGCTGAGGTTGGGCGCACTCCCTACGCCAGTGCGATCAGCCGGAATATGGGCAATGCCCTGCTCAATAGCGGCGACAGCGGGCTGATTGGTCAAGTCGTGGCCGTGAATAGTGAGTACCCCACTACTGGTAGAGCGCAGCCCGGTGATCACTTCTGCCAGTTCTGTCTGCCCATTGCCGGCTACCCCGGCCAGCCCTACTACTTCGCCTGCGTGGACGGTCAGGTTGAGGCCGCGCAGGGCAGGCAGTCCGCGATCATTGTGGCAGGTGATGTCCCGCAGCTGCAGCATAGGGGGGCCGGGGTTAGCGGGTGTCTTTTGCACACGAAAGAGCACTTCCCGTCCCACCATCAATCGCGCCAGTTCTGGTTTAGAGGAGTGGGCAGTTTCCACCACAGCAGTTACCTGGCCGCGCCGCAGCACGGTGACGCGATCGGCAATAGCCATCACTTCGTCCAGCTTGTGGCTAATGAAGATGATGGTGTGGCCGCCAGCCGCCATCTGGCGCAGAGTGTGGAACAAGTCTTCTACTTCCTGCGGCGTGAGGACTGCCGTAGGCTCGTCCATGATCAGGATTTTGGCCCCGTGGTAGAGCATTTTCAACACTTCGACGCGCTGCTGCTCGCCGACGGATAGCTGCCAGATTTTGGCAGAAGGTTCAACAGCCATACCAAACTGGCGAGAGAGGCTGGCAATTTCCGCATTGAGGCGGTCGTAGTTAAGGAGGAAGCGGGGCTGAGGACGACCCAGGATCAGGTTTTCGGCGACGGTCTGGGTGGGGACAAGCATGAAGTGTTGGTGCACCATGCCAATACCGGCATTGATGGCATCCCGTGGCGAGCTAAACTGCACCGGCTGGCCATTGATGCGAATTTCGCCGGCATCAGGCCGATACAGCCCGCTCAACATATTCATGAGCGTGCTCTTGCCGGCGCCGTTCTCGCCTAGCAAGGCGTGAATCTCCCCCTGCTGCACTACCAGGCCTACGCGGTCGTTCGCCAACACGCCTGGAAACCGCTTGACAATGCCACTCATTTCCACCACAGGAGGAGATTCAGCGTTCATTAGCGGCCCTTGTGATGGGCAGTTTTTAGCGCATAGACGCTAAAAACTGCCACACGCTGCGCACTTTGGTGTGGTTAATTTTCCAGCGGCGGAATTTCAGCGGCGGGATCAAACCCTTCCACCAGAAAGCCCATACAGATGGTGCAGGCGGGACGCCCCATAATGCCAAAGGCATCCATATAACCCTGCGCCAATCCCTCCAGGTCAGACTGGGTCAGGCTGACGCCATCAGGCACAATCAGGTTACCCTGGTTGTCGTTAATAGGGCCTTTGAAGATATCAAAGCGGTCAAACTCGCCGGCCTGCATCTGCGCCAGCACAGCCTGTACTTCCGGTATGACGCTGGCGGGCACACTGGGGTAGGGAGTCTGCCCTTCCATAAAGCCATAGATACCCAACAGACCATCAGCCGTAGAGCCATACCAATCTTCTGGCTGCCACGTGCCAGCCACAATGCTGTCTACCAGTTCGACATACAGGGGTCCCCAATTCCAATAGGGAACCGTGAGGCAGTTGGCTTCCAGACCCGCGCAGGCGTTATCGGAATCATAGGCAATGCCCGTCAGACCACGATCAGCGGCAGCCTGGACCGGGCCAGGCGTATCCGCGCCCGTAATAATGACCGTCGCGCCAGCGTCCAGCAGCGATTCAGCAGCATCGCGCTCTTTGACGGGATCAAACCAGGTAAAAATCCAGCGGATATCCATTGTGCAGTCGGGGCAGGTGCGGCGCATACCCAAAGCAGCAGCGTTGGATAGACGGATAACTTCGGCGATGGGCCAGGGGGCAATGATACCCACCCGATTGGAACCATCTTCTTTGGCGCGCGCCCCGGCAATCATGCCCGCCAGATACTTCATCTCTTCTATAGCTCCAAAAACGTTGCCAAAGTTGGTATCGTTCTTTTTCTGCCCGGAAATATGGATAAAGGCGGTATCGGGAAACTCCTCGGCGACGGTAGCTGTGGGATCCATGTAGCCAAAGGAGGTGGTGAAAATAACGTCAAAACCCTGGCGCGCCAGGGCGCGAATCACGCGCTCCGCGTCGGCTCCTTCGGGTACGCTTTCCAGATAGGCGGTGTGGACATTGTCGCCATTTTGCTCCAGGTATTCGCGGCCCTGGTTATGGGCGTACGTCCAACCGCCGTCGCCAATGGGTCCAACGTAAACAAAAGCCACGTTGGTTTTGCCCCTTTCCGTGGTAGGGATGGTAATAGCCTGTTCCTGCCCGGTGAAGTCGGTGATGGTCACTTCTTCTGGCTCTGGCTGGCCACAGGCCACCAGGATGAAGCCCAGAACAAGCAGGGGAGTCAGGGAGCGTAAAACATTGCGTTTCATATCTCTTCTCCTATCAGAATGGTGGACAAGCTGGCAGCTTGTCTATGTACGTTGTGCACCCCCTATTAGAGTTGGGGGTGAGAATCCACATGATATTCTGCCAATAAAGCGAGGCGGCTGTCAATTACAAAAGTCATCAAATGCCGGCATTCCGCGCCATCGCCTGTCGCAATTGATCATAATTTTCTACCGTCTGCGCCTCGCCCAACGCCTTTGCCTGCCGTATGGCCGTTTCAATGTCCTGATAAGCGGCTTGATGCTGCCCTAACTGCCGCCGCGCCAGGGCGCGCATCTGGTAAAGCCGGTGAAAATGGGGGGCAGGTTCAAGGCCGTAGCCGCTTTCTACGGCGGCAATCGCCTGGTCCAGATGGCGCACTGCTTCAGGCAGTTTGCCCATGTCCAGATAGCGCGCCCCCAGCAAATGGTGCGCGCGGCGCACGCTGGCGGGGTCCGGCAGCCCCAACCGCAGCGCCTTTTCGGCGCTATCTGCCGCCCGGCGGGGAATGGTGCGCTTCCCTTGCGCTTGCAATACCGCCTGCTCCAACCAGGCTGGGGCAAAATTGGGCTGCTGCTGCAAAAGATTATCCAGAACGCGGGCGGCCTGCTGTGGCGCGCCCGTCTGGATGAGCGTCTGCACCAGGCGAAGCTGTATGGTCGCGTCCTGGGGATTGGCCCTGGCCTCTGCTTGCAGGCGGTGCAGACTCTCTTGCACAGGTAGCGTGTCAGGTGCGGGCATCTCGAAGAAACCGCGCCGGCTTAACTGCCAGTAGAGCAGCAAAATGCCGGCATGAGCTACCGCCGTAACGCCGCTTAACAAAGGCGTCGCCTGAAAATTGTAGATGGTCACCCAATCGCCAAACAGCCCTATAGCCGAAAAAACGGGGTAATAGATCAAGGCATAGAAGATGTGCAGCCGCAGCGCCCGCAGCCCAAAGAAGCGCAGCGAACTGGCGCGGCGTGAGCGCGCCCACCCCCACAAAACCAGCC
>CAZDSN010000125.1:0-8775 GCA_964507675.1 uncultured Ardenticatenaceae bacterium
AAATTTCTGCGCTTTTATCAAGCTGTCATCTGCTTTTTAGTAGCCATCTAAATGGCTACCTGTGTTGGAATGGGGTTTTAGCCGGCTAAAGGTATCACTAGAAATTACAAAAGTTTGCTAAACTATTGTCATCAGGCCTGCTATAAAAGTCTGGCGTACTCTTGTAATTACTGCCACAATCGCGCAATCCATGTTATACTCTTTATGCGGGGTAACACAACAAAACCTCGCATAGCCAGCGCCGTAACAACCGCAGCATTCTATCTTGTTTCAGGACAGGCATCATGCACGACGATCAAAAGGGATTTGTCCACCTCCACGTCCACAGCGAATATTCTTTGCTTGATGGTCTCAGCCGCATCAAGGACCTGGTTAGCCGCGCCCAAGAACTGGGCCAGCCGGCCATTGCTCTCACCGATCATGGGGCCATGTATGGCACAATGGAGTTTTATCAAGCGTGCAAAGCGGTGGATCTCAAGCCCATTATAGGCATTGAGACGTATCTGGCTGCTCGCACACTGGCGGATCGGGACCCATTTCTGGACAAGACTCGCTTTCACATGCTGCTGCTGGCGCAGAATAAGACTGGCTACCGCAATCTGCTGGAAATAGCCACCACAGCGCAGTTGGAGGGCTATTATTACAAACCGCGTATAGACCGCGACTTCATGGCCCGTCACAGCGAGGGCCTGATTGCCACCACCGGCTGTATGGCTGGCGAAATTCCGCGGGCTATTGGCGATGGTAACATGAAGCTGGCTCACCAGCTTATGGGCGAGTATCTGGACATCTTTGGGCGCGACCGGTTTTTCATTGAACTGCAAGAACACAGTATTCCCGAACTGACCCGGATTGACAAACTCCTCGTGGAAATGGCTCCCCAATATGGCCTGGAGGGGAATTTCCTGGCGACCAATGACGTGCATTATACGCTGGCATCTGACGCCGACCCGCACGACATTTTGTTGTGCGTGCAGACGAGCGCCACCTTCCAGCAGCAAAACCGGATGCGCTTTTCGGACAAAGGGTATTATTTGAAATCCTATGACGAAATGGCCGCGCTGTTTGGATCAATTCCGGGTGCGCTTAGCAACAGCCTGCGCATTGCGGAGATGTGCGACGTTGACCTGGGTTCCAAGAAGTATCGTTTGCCTGAGTTTGACGTGCCGGCAGGGGAGACGCCTGCCAGCTACCTGCGCGGTTTGTGCGAGGCGGGCCTGGCGCGGCGGTATGGGGTGGAGCGCGCCGCCGCAGATGAGGCGCTGCGCCAACGACTGTCCCACGAACTAAACATCATTAAAGGCATGGGGTTCGACTCCTACTTCTTGATCGTGTGGGACCTGTGTGAATGGGCTGCTCGCAGCGACGCCTGGTGGGAAATGCACGGTGATCCCCATCCCTATGACAGCTACGAAGAATGGAAAAAGCATGATATCTGGTGGAATGTGCGCGGCTCCGGGGCCGGCTCGGTGGTGGCATACACCTTGGGGATCACCAGCATTGACCCCCTGGTGAACGGCCTGATTTTCGAGCGATTCTTGAACCCCGGTCGTGTTTCTATGCCCGATATTGACCTGGATTACCCAGACGATGCGCGGCATTTGATGGTGGAGTACACGATGCGCCGCTATGGGCGGGAGAAGGTGGCGCAGATTATCACATTTGGCACCATGGGGGCGCGGGCGGCCATTCGGGACGTGGGCCGGGCGTTGGATATGCCCCTGCCAGAAGTAGACCGGCTGGCGCGGATGATTCCGGCTGTGCCCGGCAAGCCGGTCAAGATTGAAAATGTGCTGGATAATGAACATGAATTCTTTTCGACTGAGTTCCTGGAGGTGTACAAGAGCGACCGGGCCGCGCACGAATTGATTGATACGGCCCGCAATCTGGAGGGAGTGACGCGACACGCTTCCAGCCATGCCGCGGGCGTCATTGTTTCTGACCAGCCACTGCAAGAGTATGTGCCGTTAAATCGCCCCACCAGCGGCGAGGAAGGATTGGGCGGGGTGGACAGGGTAACGCAGTGGCCGATGGAGATTGTGGAGTCTATTGGCCTGCTGAAGGTGGATTTCTTGGGGTTGAGCACGCTGACGGTGATGCGGCGGGCAGCTCGCCTGATCGAAGAACGATATGGCATTGTCTATACCATGGACAATATTCCCTATGACGAAGGGCACGTGGGGCCTGATCCCACCAAAAAGCCAGAAGCGTTGTTTGATATGTTGGGGCGGGGGCAAGTAGCGGGTGTGTTCCAGGTGGAAGGCGCGGGGATGCGTAAGCTGATGCTGGAGATGAAGCCTCGCCGCTTTGACCATATTGTGGCCGCTATCTCCCTTTACCGCCCAGGACCAATGGATAATATTCCCGAATATATCCGGCGTATGCACGCCGCTATTTACGATGGCAAAGATGCGGTGCATTACCATACGCCTGACCTGGAACCTATTTTGCGGGATACTTACGGAATTTTGGTCTATCAAGAACAGATCATTCGTATCGCCTCTGATCTGGCCGGTTATGAACCGGGTGAAGCGGACATGATCCGCAAAGCGGTGTCCAAGAAGAAAAAAGATTTGATGGAGGAGCACCGCTTAAAATTTACGGATGGGGCCATGGCTCGTGGTTTTAGCCGGGAGGTGTGCGAGGCCATCTGGGGGGATATTGAGTTCTTTGCTCGATATGGCTTTAACAAAGCGCACGCGGCAGACTATGGCAAGGTGACCTGCCAGACGGCTTTTCTGAAGGCGCATTATCCCGTTGAGTATTTGACGGCCATGCTCAGCGTAGAGCGGGATAACACGGAGAAGGTGCGCCGCTACTTTGCGGAGGCCAAGAGCCTGGGCATTGACGTGGCTCCGCCGGACATCAACCGTTCTGGCCTGGATTTTACGATTGAGGACGAAGGGGAACGACCTACCATCCGCTTTGGATTGGGAGCGATTAAGAATGCCGGCGAGGCCGCGCTGCGGTTAATTCTGGACGAACGGGAGGCCAATGGAGCGTTTGCCAGTTTGCAGGATTTGTGCAAGCGGGTGGATTTGCGGCGAGTGGGCAAGCGGGCGCTGGAGTTTATGTGTAAGGGACGGGTGTTTGATAGTTGGGGCGCGCCGGCCCAGCTTCTGGAAGCTCTGGACCGCATCCTGGGGGAGAGTGGCAGCATGCACGATGCTGCCGCGTCGGGCCAGCTAAGCCTGTTTGGGGGAATGTTTGGTAGTGAGGTTAAGATAGAAGTGCAACTGCTGCTGCCGCCGGCAGAGGTGAAGGCTGTGGCGCACAAGCAAACGTTGGAGTGGGAGAAGGAGGCGTTAGGCGTGCACGTATCTGAACATCCGTTGGAGCAGCCGTTGGCTTTGCTGCAGCCGCGCACGAATGCCGGCATCTCCGACCTCGACGAAACCTGGCAGGGCAAAATAGCCGTTGTGGCTGGCGTGATTACCACGTTGCGCACCCTGACCACCAAAAAAGGGGAGCCTATGGCCTTTGGCGCATTGGAGGACCTGGACGGCAGCGTGGAGGTTGTGTTCTTTCCGCGTACCTGGCAGCAAGTGCGGAGTCAGGTACAAGTAGACCAGGTCATGTTGGTGCGTGGCAAGGTACAGGTGGAGGAAACGCGCACGAAAATCATTGTGGATACAGTGCAAACCAGTCTGAAACTGGCGACGGATGCGGACGAGGTAGACAGGAGACCCGCTGGCGCGCCGCCAGCCGTCAGGCCGCCATACCCGGAAGCCGGGACCGCGTTCACCCCGCCGCCCTCTGCGCACCTGGCGGAGCCGGTGACCAGCTATGAACCGTCATTTGCGTTTGCCGAAGATTGGGAGCCAGCGTATCCACCCCTGCCTGATTATGAGGAAGAGTGGGCGTTGGCCGCGCCTGCGCCGCGGCGCGCGGTTGTGGCTGATAAGCGTGATACTCCTCCCCAAACTCAGGCCACCCCGACTAACGGGAATGGCGTTGCGGCTCAGAACCAGGCCGCCGCGCCTACCAATGGGGCAGCCAGACAATCCACGGCGGCAGCCAACCCGCCGCGGCTTATTCTGGTAGAGATTGATCCGCGCGGTAACTGGCGGGAAGCATGCCGGCAAAGCGTGAAAATCGCCTCCAAATACGACGGGCCGGATGGCTTCCGCTTGCAAATTAGCGGGCAGAAAAACTACATTATGGAGTTCCCCAACCATCGCACCCTGGCCTGTGATGAACTACTGCTGGCCTTGCGCAGTCTGCCCGGCGTCCGGCGCGTGGAATAAGCAGGCGCTTTTGCCAGTGAAAGCCAACCAACCCCCTCCCCTGATCATTCACCCTTGCACCCTTCTATGTCCGATCGCTCTACTCTATTCGCCTATCTAGCCCTGGGCGCTGGCGTTTTGTGCCTGGGTTTTTCCGGTATTTTCGTCAAGTGGGCTAACGCCCCGGGCCCGGTCACCGGTTTTTACCGGATGTTGATTGTGGTTCTGCTGTTGGCCTGGCCTTTCTGGCAACGAGTGGCGCAGCGGTCATCTGCCGGCACTCCCTGGTGGCGCCAACTGCCGCAGCCCGCTACCAAAATTGCCCTGCTCAGCGGCTTTTTTTTCGCCTGTGACCTCACCTTTTGGAATACGGGCATCCTCCTCAGCGGGGCGACCAATCCCACCTTGATGGGCAATACCTCACCGCTGTGGGTGGGCATTGGCGCTTACTTTTTGTTCCGCGAGAAGTTGGGGCGTGGCTTCTGGCTGGGGTTAGGCCTGTCGCTGGCGGGGGCCGCCCTGATTTTGGGATTGGATGCCCTGCGCGGCTTTTCGTTGGGGCTGGGTACATCGCTGGGATTGTTGTCCGGCATGTTCTATGGCGCGTACTTTCTGGCTACGCAGCGCAGCCGCCAATACCTGGACTCGCTGACCGCTTTCTGGCTGGCGGCGGTCAGTTCCACGCTGGTGCTGCTGCTATTTTGCCTGGTAGCCCGTCTGCCACTGCTAGGCTATTCCTCTAAGACCTACTTGAGTTTCCTGGGATTGGGTTTGATCGTGCAGGGGGTAGGGCAGTTTGCATTTAGTTATGCGTTGGGGTATTTGCCGGCATCGCTGGTATCCCCTGCCGGTCTGGGCCAGCCCGTCGTCACGGCTATCCTGGCTGTGCCCCTGCTGGGCGAACAAATCAGCCTGGGCCAGATTGTGGGCGGGGTGGTAGTGTTGGTGGGTATCTACATCGTCCAGCGCAGCCGCCAGCGGCCACGCTCCGTTGTGCTGGCGAGCAGTTAAAGCCTACGGCGTAGGATGTTCATGGAGGCGCAGGTCATCTTGCAGATGGAAGCCGGCTGGTTGTTGTTTCAGCAGCCGCAGCGGATTGTGACCGCCGTGACGCCAGCGGAGGTTTTGCCGGCGCTGCGTACCATTGAAACAGCCGTCAACCAGGAACAGCAATATGCCGCCGGGTTCCTCACTTATGAAGCTGCTGCTGCCTTTGACCTGGCCGTCCATGCCCCAGGCGATATGCCCCTGCTCTGGTTTGGCCTCTACAACGCCCCCGTACACCTGGCGCACCTTCCCCCGGCGGCGGCCACGTACCAGATGGGACAGTGGCAGCCAGGGCTGTCCCTTGAAACCTACCACGCAGCTATTGCCCGCATCAAAACACACATCGCCTACGGGCATACCTACCAGGTCAACTATACCTTCCCTCTCAGTGCGCCCTTCTGCGGAGACCCATATGCCCTGTTTTACGACCTGGCAGCCGCCCAACAGGGGAAGTATGCCGCTTACCTGGACAATGGGGAGTGGGCTATCTGTTCCGCCTCGCCCGAACTGTTCTTCCAGTTAGACGGCGCGCGCCTGACTTCCCGCCCCATGAAAGGCTCCGCCAGACGCGGGCGCACGCTGGCCGAAGATGAGGCGCAAATAGCCTGGCTGGCCCAATCAGAAAAAAACCAGGCGGAAAACGTGATGATTGTGGATATGATTCGCAATGACATGGGGCGCGTCGCTGTCACGGGCAGCGTGTCTGTGCCGCATCTGTTCACTGTGGAGCGTTACCCCACGATTTTGCAAATGACGTCTACGGTGACGGCAGCGACCAACGCTTCCGTGACGGACATTTTGAGGCACATGTTCCCCTGCGCTTCCATTACGGGCGCGCCTAAAGTGCGCACCATGGAATTGATCCGCGAACTGGAGCCGCAGCCGCGCGGCGTGTATACGGGCAGCATCGGTTACATCGCCCCTGGGCGGCAGGCGCGGTTCCAGGTAGCCATTCGCACAGCCATCATCAATCACCAGTCGCAGCGCGCCGTATACGGCGTGGGCAGTGGCATCGTATGGGATTCAGACGCCACGGATGAGTGGGCGGAATGCCAGCTTAAGGCGAAAATAGTGACAATCAAAACCCCTTCTTTTTCCTTATTGGAATCTATTTTATGGGAAGCCAGAAACGGCTACTTTTTGCTGCCCGATCATCTGGCCCGTCTGTCTGCTTCTGCCGTCTATTTTGGCATTCCCCTGGACATGGCGGGCATTGAGCAGGCGCTAACTACTTTTGCCGCCCGCTTACGGGTCAACAGCAAAGTACGCCTGACAGTTGATCAGGCAGGCGTCTGGGAGATAACGGCGGAGCGGCTGCCCCAACAATCCACGCGAAGGCCTGTGCGTCTGGGTTTGTCTCCTGTGCCTATTAACAGCAGCGACATCTGGCTTTACCACAAAACGACGCAGCGCGCGGTCTATACCGTAGCGCGCGCTGCCCGCCCCGATTGTGATGACGTGCTCCTATGGAACGAGCGCGGCGAACTGACGGAAACGACAACGGCCAATATCGTGTTGGCGCTGGACGGTGTGCTGGTTACGCCGCCCGTGACCTGCGGTTTGCTGCCTGGCGTGCTGCGTGCCAGTCTGCTGCGCGGCGACACGCTGCTCCCTACTCCTGGTGACCTGCCTGTTCAAGAGCGCATTCTCACTCCTTCCGATCTCGACCGCTGCCAGGCTATCTACCTCATCAACTCGGTCCGCCGCTGGCGGCACGCCCGCTTGCTGCCCTGACCGCACGCCAGAGGGCGCAAAATGGTACTCTCTGGTCTGGAAAGCCCTGCGGAAGCCTTATAGGGAACGCTGCCAGGTCATGACTTCGCCCGCTTTAGGGTGGCCGATGGTTTTGAACAGATTAGCGCTGGCGGCGGCCTGTGCCTGGCTCTGGAGCCATTGGCCGGCGGCGGCAGCAGCGCGGGCCAGGCCGAATAGGGCTTCGGCCATCATGACTTGATTGCCGGCATCCTGCGCGGCCGCCAACACTTCCTTAAAAGCTGCTTCTGCTTCTGCCCACGCCTGGCGCGTAAGCTGCACTTCCCCCCACGCCAGCAAGATGCCGCTCAAGCGGGAAAAATGCCCCAGCGATCGCGCCAGCGTCACCGCTTCCTGCAAATAGCCAGCGGCGGCGGCTGTTTCCCCCTGTTCCAGGGCAATTAGCCCCAGGTCGCGTAAAATCGCTGTCACCCGCTCGCGGTGATCCATCTCCCGCGCCAGGCTCAAACTTTCCTGCAAATAATGAATGGCTCCCTCTAAATCCCCCTGATCTTCGGCCAACATGCCCAACGCCCAAAAGAGCCCGCTGCGCTGGTCCAACTCGCCTGCGGTGCGGGCCAATGCCAGCCCTTCTTCGTAAAACGCCTCTGCCTGCGTGTAATCGCCGCGCATAAACGCCTGCACCCCCAACCCGCGCAGCAGGTTGCTGGCAACGTTGCTCTGGCCAACGCTGCGAGCCAGGGTTAGTCCTTCCTGATAATACGCTTCCGCCAGGGCGTAATCGCCGCGCCGCGCCGCCAATACCCCCAGACTGCGCAGCAGGTCGCTGGTCAGCGCTGTATCTGCCCCTCGACGTGCCCGTTCTAATCCCTCTTCATAGTACGCTTCTGCCCGGTCAAACTGGCCGCGCCGCTGCGCCACCCGCCCTAAACCGCGCAAAATGGCGCTCAGGCGCTCATTGTCCGCTTGCTGTCGCAGCGCTGTTTCTGCCTGTTGCAACTGATTTTCGGCCAGATCATAGTAGCCATGGGTTTCCCAGAAATAATAGGCGGCAATGACTCCGGTGACCAGATAGGCGAGCATATCGGGCGCTGCCGCTTGCTCCTGGGCGATTTGCAGCGCTGCCAGGATGTGATCTTGCTCCAGCGCCAGCGCCTGCATGTCCCGCTCGTGGGCGGCGGCAAAAGTGACGTAGTAGTGCGCCAGCCGCTGCTCAGTCTGGATTAAGGCCTCAGGCGACAGGTGTTCCCGCGCAAACGCGCGCACCAACGGATGTAGTTGGTAGCGCCCTGGGCGACCTCGCTGCGCCAGCGACAGGCTGAAAAGCTGGCGTAACCCATCTTCGGCTTCCTCCAGGGAGATATCCAGAATGGCGGCGGCCGCGGCGGGCGCAAAATCTTCGCCGGCGATCACGCCCAGGCCGGCAAAAAACTGCTGCCCGGCAGCCGGTAAAGCGCTGTAGCTGGCTTCCAGAGACAGGCGTACACTCTGGTCTTCGAAAGACAACTCCTGCAGGCGGCGTTGCGCCTGCAGCAGGCGTTGCAAGAAGGCGGATTCTGACCAGCCAGGTTCGTATGCCAGGCGGCTGGCGGCAATATCTACGGCCAGAGGCAGATGACCCAAGATAGCCGCAATAGCCTGCCGCGTTTGCCGTGCCGCGGCGCTTATTTCTTCCCCCAGCACCTTCTGGAAAAGCTGCAGCGCTTCCTGACCGGCCGGATCGAAGGGGCCAACAGGGAATTGCCCCCCGCCGCGAGCCACCGAGAGATTGCGGCGGCGAGTGGTGATG